>CAMBYA010000064.1 GCA_945872035.1 Rhizobium sp. Q54 | reverse complement strand
CCGACTGCCCGGCGCCCGCCTTTAACCGGCTGCTCTCCGACCGTCGCGGCTGCTATGAGCTGCTGGCGGTGTCGTGGCAACTCGTGATCCGCAAGCTGCCCGCGAGCGTTCCACGATAGGAGTCAGGTATCGGCGCGGAACCGATTCTCGCATTTGGGGCAGTTCGCCCACAGCCGTTTGCCGCGTGGCAACCGCATCTTGGTCTGGCATTTCGGGCATTTGACGATGGACTTCAGGTCGGTCACCTGGCCGTGCTGCGGTCGGCCATGCCGGACCAGCGTCGCAGGTGCTGGTACTCCCGATCGATCGGACCGCTCCCGCAGGGTCGGGCGGGTCGGAAAGGCCGGGCTGGTGCGTTCGGGCAGCACCGCCTCGGGGGTGAGGCCCACCAACGGGGCAGGGGCGACCGGCCGTGCGCCGGGTGCCGTGAAGAAAACGGCATAGACGGCCAAGGCCAGCGACAGCAGCAGGAAGATGATGAAGTAAGGGCTGCCGAGCAGCAGGAAGGGAGGGGCGATCGACGCAACGCCCATACCCTTCACCCAGGGATGACGGCGGTTCGCGGCGTGCCAGGCCTTGGTATCAAGCTCGAACTTGGCGACCGCTTGATAATACGCCATCAGCGTCAGCCGGTTCTCGGTCTCCTGCCGCGACCGCTTCTCCTGCTCGAGCGCCAGTTCGCGCTCAAGCCGCAGCCTGACGCCGTATTCGGAGCGGTCGTAGGGGCCGGCTACGACCAGCTCGTCCACATGGACGAACGCTACGCCCATGTCGGCGGCCAGCGCCTGCGCGCGCGGCGCGGCTGGCGCGCCGCCATGAACGATCAGCGCGAGGTCGGCCGAGTGATAGGACTTTACCGCGGCCGCATGCTGCAGGTCGCCCATGTCCATCCGCGCGCTTGCCGTACATTGCACCACGGCCTTCTCGCCGCGCTGCGTGCAGATGAGGTCCGCGCCGAAGTGGTCGCCTGCCCGCACGATCTCGCACTGCCAGCCGAGGGCAAGCATCTTCTCGCTAACCAGGCTCTCGAAAACCTGATCAGTTCCAAAGGCGACTGCCTCCGGACGGGTCCAAGCCGTCATCTGCCAAGTGCCTCCAAGGCCCTTGTCACCGGATCGCACGGACCCGGTGAGCACCCAAAATGGGTGATTTCAAATTTGATGCTAATTCGAATCGCATGGCAACGCCACCTGATTGAATATGCGAACGGAATAATTATAGGGCAATTTGCGTGAATCTGGCGGAACGCGTCCGAAATGACGACGTTACCGGCATGCAAATATGGGTGAGCTAGGGGTCGTTGCCATGAATCGATTCGTTTCGCTGGGACTTTTCCTCCTGCTGGTGGTCGGCGGCGGTGCAGTCATCGGGATGGTGACCGGCCCCGATGACTGGTACGCGCGTCTCGCCAAGCCGGCATTCAATCCACCCTCATGGGTGTTCGCCCCCGTCTGGACCTGCCTCTATATGCTGATCGCCATCGCGGGTTGGCGGATCTCGCGGGGCGGCAAGTCCGAGCGGGCGACGCTGTTTTGGTGGGCTCAACTGGTGCTCAACTTCGCCTGGCCGGTGGTGTTCTTCAACGCCCATGCGATCGGGGCGGCTCTGGTCGTGATCCTGCTGCTGCTCATCGTCATCCTGGGATTCATCACGGCCGCCTGGAATCGCGACCGGATCGCCGCCTGGATGTTCGTGCCCTACGCCGCATGGGTGGCTTTCGCCTCGCTGCTGAACGGCACCCTGTTCGCCATGAACTGACGCCGTTGCCGGTTGACTCGCGGTCGCGGCGTGATGATCATGAACAAAACAGGAACAAATGAGTCGCGAGCATGTACGGAAAACAGACCATCGGCGATGACGACATCCAGCAGCTCCTCGCCGGCCTGCGGCGCGGCAGGGACGAGCTTGCCCGCATCCGCCGGCAGACGCCGATCGACAGCCTGTTCGGCGCCCAGGCCGACTATGTGATGAAGGCGATCGACGGCATGGCCGAAACCATCACCGGCGACCGCGAGTATTTCCGCGAGTAGCCTGGTTGATCCGGGTCGCCGGCGGATTGGTGTGTCGCGTCGGCTGGTCGACGATCCGGACGCCCGAGCCGGGCCGGTCGGTACCCATCCCCGTTTTCCAGCAGCATCGGAGCCCGGCGCGGTAATTTTCCGCGACGTTTTGTGACTCGTGTCCTAGATTTGTGATGACACGGGGAGACGACGATGAATGCTCAAGCGCGGGATCGGCTGGTGGCGGTCGCCAGGGACCTGCTCGCCCATGCGCGCGAGCAGACCACACCGCTGGCCTCCGGCGTCATGGAGCTCGACGCCTCCGTCTATACCGACAAAGACCGGTTCGAGCGCGAGAGAACGCTGATCTTCCGCCGCCTGCCACTGATGCTGGCGGCAAGCTGCGAACTGCGTGCGCCGGGCGACTACAAGGCCATGGACGTCGCCGGCGTGCCGGTGCTGCTGGTTCGAGGCCGTGACGGCGTGGCGCGCGCCTTCCTCAACATCTGCACACACCGCGGATCCATCGTCGCCGACGGCTGCGGCAACGCCTCGCGGTTCATGTGCCCCTATCACGGCTGGACGTTCGACGCCGAGGGCGCGCTGGTGGGGATCGCCGGCCGCGCCGATTTCGGCGATGTGGACATGGCGGCCAAGGGCCTCCGGCCGTTCCCGGTGCTGGAGAAGGCCGGGCTGATCTGGGCCATACTCGATCCGGCGTCGACCCTCGACATTGGCACCTTCCTGTCGGGCTACGACGCCATGCTCGAAGGATTCGGGCTGTCCACCTGGCGCGTGCTGGAATCGCGGACCCTGAAGGGCGCGAACTGGAAGCTGGCGTTCGACGCCCATCTGGATTTCTACCATCTGCCGGTGCTGCACAGGAACACGTTCGGCCCCAGGATCAGCCCCAAGGCCTTCTATTATCACTGGGGTCCGCACCAGCGATTGACCCGGCCGGAAAGACCCGAAAACCGGGTCATTCCGGACCATGCCAACCTGTTCGGCATGGCCGACGCGGCCGAGAGCGACTGGCCGGCCGAGGCGCTGATGCTGGGCGAGTGGATCCTGTTCCCGCACGTCTCCATCAACAGCTTCTACGACGGCGGACGCGGCATCCTGATCTCGCAGATCTTTCCGGGCGACACGGTCGACGAATCGTGGACAGTCCAGACCTACCTGATGCAGGACGAGCCCGACGAGGCGCAACGCGCCGCCGCTCTGCGGCAGGCCGCATTCCTCGCCCATGTGGTCGCCGACGAGGACCTGCCCATGTCGATCCGCCAGCAGCGTGCGCTCGAATCCGGGTTGCTGCCCGCGGTCTGCTTCGGCCGCAACGAGGGCGGCGGCCAGCAGTTTCACCGCTGGATCGAGCGGATCATGGAAACCGACGACGCGGGACTGGACATACTGTTCCGCGACGGCCTCAACGAATGACGGGGAAACAGATGCGCGCGGCAGTCCTGATTGTGACGATGGTCCTGACCGCCGTCCTGGCGGGAGCGCCCGCTTTCGCCGGCACGGCCGGCTGCGACAAGGGAGAATAGCCATGACCACGAAGCTGATCATCCTGCTGGCCCGCAAGCCCGGCACCACGCTCGAGCAGTTCAAGCACCACTACGAGACGGTGCATGTGCCGGGCGCCCGCGAGCGCATGCCGGCGCTGGCCCGCGCCGAGTACCGCCGCAACTTCATTCCCGAGGAAGGCCGCAAGGGTGCGCCGATCGACTTCGACGTGGTCACCGAGATGATTTTCGCCAATGACGCCGAATACGCCGAGATGCAGAAGGAACGCGCGGCGGCCGCCCAGTGGATCGCCGACGACGTCGCCAAGTTCGCCGACCCGGGCAAGACCCGCAGCTACGTCGCCGACGTCTGCGTGTCCGGCTAAAGCTGGGACGGGAACAGGCTGGCCAGCTTCTCCATCAGCCTCTCGTGCCAAGGGCGCTGCCGCCGTTCCTCATAGGTCATTTCCTTGGAGCGTCCCGGATCGGCCTCGAAGATGCCGGTCATCTTGTCGGCGAAGGTCTGCTCATGGACGTTCAGGTTGGCCTCGTCGTTGAGCCGGAACGAGCGGTTGTCGAAGTTGGTTTAGCCGACGGAGGCGAGCCGGCCGTCCACCGCCATCATCTTGCAGTGGAACATGGTCGGCTGGAACACATGGATCTCGGCGCCCGACTCCGCCGGCGACGATCAGATGCTCCCTGATCCAGTCCAGGATGATGTTCTTCCGCTCCGCGCCGAGTAGCGGCGGGCGGCCAAAGGATGCGCACGCCCGAAAAATAATTGCCGGTGTCGAGGGTCGATTGCCGCGCGAAACGGAACGATGCCCCGCGAACCTGCGTTTAGCCGGCTCCAACAAGGAGACGTGACATGAACAACATCATCTACATCGTCGGTCTGGTCGTCGTTGTCGGCGCGGTGCTGGCCTTCGTATTCTGAGTCGATGCGGCCTGCCGGTGAACCGGCGGGCCGCGCAGACTAGATCTCCGGGCAGGTGGCATATCCGGCATCGCCATCCATGAAGGCGCGGAACTGGACGTTGAACCGGGCCGGGCTGCTGTATGCGTCGGCGATGGTCTTGTCGGTCCAGCGGCCCATGAAGACGTAGAGGCCCGGCGTGTCGGCCCGGAAAAGGCCGAAGAACACGCATCCGTCGCGGACCCGCGCCTCCTCCACCATCTGCCGGGCAGCGAACTCGAACTGCTCGGTATAGCCAGGGCGGACCTGCATTCGCGCGACGGTGCCGATCATGGCTTCACCATACCTGCTCGAGGATCTGGACCTCGACATCGCCGTCGAGCATGGCGCCGACCCGGGGCAGCGCCTCGGCCACATGCGCCGACTTGCCATGGGCGTCGACGGCATCGCGGTCCCGGTACAACTCCAGCACCAGGAACGTATCCGGCGCCAGGCGGTGGCCGCGGTAGAACACGTTACCCGCCTCGTTGCGCTCGACCGCATCGGTCATGGCCGTCATATGGGTCTCGAAGTCCGTGCCCAGGCCGGGCTTTACCTTCAGCGTTGCCACGATTCCGATCATTTCGCTTCGCCCTCGGCGATGAACCGGTCGATCAGCTGGTGGTGATAGCGCAGCCGCGACTCCATGTAGTTGCTGAACTCCACCGTGCCCGATCCGCTGGCGCGCAGGCCCGTCTGGACGTGCGGCAGGTTGACCATGTCCTGTTCGTAGACCAGCGCCAGCATGTCGCTCAGTTCCTTGCCAGCTTCGGTCATCGGCTCGTCGAGCTCCATGTAGCGTACCGGCGCAGGCTTGGGCCGCACACCGTCCTTGGGCACCGGCCGCAGCATCATGATGTCCATCAGCGAAGTCTCGGGGTCGAGTCCGTTCGGCCGCCAGCGATAGACGATGTTGCGCGACATGCTGATCCAGAAGCTCATATGCGGGAACACGTTATAGAGCAGGGAATCCAGCATTTCGGCGTCGCCGGCGTGGGAATAGTCCTGCCCGGTCTGCTCCGACAGGGTCTTGCGCGCGATCTCGGCGGCGAAGGCCCGGGCAGTCATGCCCTCGGGCAAGGTCATCCGCCCCGGCTGGTCGCCCACCATCACGGCGCGGCCGCCGAAATACGAATCGAGGATCTGCTGCTCGCTCAGCTGGGTCTTCAGGTGCGGGCTCTGGATGGCGGTGGCCGAGAATTGCCGGTCCACGTACTCGCTCAGGATGTCATACTGGCTGTTGGCGTCGCCGATGGTGGCCAGGCCCTGCGGATGGGTGCCGATGACGTGGTGGCTTTCCATGAACGCCTCGGCGGTCGCCTTCCAGTTGGCGCGCACCTTCTTGACCACATGGGCGGCGATGTAGCGGTTCTCGAAGTCATAGCGCTCGAAATGCGCCGGCAGCGGGCCCAGCACTTCCTCCAGCGACGGCGCGTCCGGGTCCATGTTGATGAACACGAAGCCGCCCCAGGTGCCGACCCGCGCCTCGGGCAGGTCCGGCGCCCCGCCTGCCCATTGCGGGAAATCCCACGGGAACGGGTTTTCCTGGAAGGTGCCGTCGCATTTCCACACCAGTCCGTGATAGGGGCAGCGGAAGCTCAGCTTGTGACCGCCGTTCACCGCCAGCTTGCGACCCCGGTGCAGGCAGGAATTGTACAGCGCCTTGATCTCGCCCGGGGCGCTGCGGACGATGATGAACGACTTGCCGGTGAATTCGTAGACCACGTGGTCGCCGACCTGCGGGATCTCTTCCTCGCGGCAGGCCCAGTGCCATACGTGCGGCCACAGGTGCTCGACTTCCTTCTGGAAGAAGCCCTGGTCGTAGTAGCGCGAGGCGGCGACCGGCGCGGTGCCGATGTCGGGCGTCGGACCCTGGCGCATGTAGTCGGGCGACGGGACCCGGTCGCGCTCCAGCACCTCGCTATAGCTTTCGGCCGGGCAGCGGTCCTCGCGGAAATCGCGTCTCACCAGATCGTCCATGACACCCTCCGTTTGCCGGGCGGAGCGGGTCGCTCACGCCGCCGGGGATCGGCCACGTCGCACGGAATCGTCCGGCTATGCACGCGAGTCTCCCCACGGGAAGGATCATGCAACCGTGATTGTTTTGCAAGGACGGGGGTGGGGACTCAGCCAGAAACCGCGTGACGGAGCGCCGCTGGAGCAACACGGTCGCTCGCAGAAGCACGGAAGAAGGACAAACCTGCGGCCTGATTCCGGTTCACGGCCCCAGCAGCGGGATGGTGATCGAGGTGTTCTTTTTCACCTCGAACTTCGCGTCCTCGAATTTCGGCTTCGACATCACCTCGGCCTTGACCACCGAGAAGCCATAGCTTTCCTTGGGAAGGCCCAGCGTCTTGCCGAATTTGTCGTTGTTATCGGCGTCGTGATAGAGGCTGATCGCGTAGACGCCGGCCGGCAGGTTCCTGAACACCAGCCGCACCGAGGTCTTGCCCTTGAGCGGGACCGCCGCGTCCTGGCTGAACTTGCCGTCCGGGAACGCCACCGGGTCATTGAACAACGCGGCTCTGACGACTCCGGTGGTCTCCTTGGCGCCGGTCACCTCGACCGTCAGCGAATAGCCCTTCGCCGCAGGCGCTGCTTCCGCCGCGCCGGCCAGCAGGCCAACGAGCAGCAGCGCGCCGATCATCGTCAAATGCTTGTGAGTCATGGATCCTCTTTCATACCGCCTTAACAACGAAGGCACGGAAAGAGAATGCGCATCAGGCTGCTCCGGTTCCCGCGACACGTCCCCCCGCAGGTGGCCCCTCGGTCATCAGCCGATGGTCAGCCCGTGGCGGCGGGCGACGGCGACGACCCTGGGGATGTCGGGCGCGCCGGAAGGAATTTCCGCGTCCATCGCGGTGAACATGCGGGCGGCGTTGCTGCCGGTGCCGCTGATGCTCAGCATCCGGCCGCCGCCGGGGGCGAAGCGGAACCAGTGGGTGGTGCCGGCGGGCAGGTGCACCAGCGTGCCGGGCCCGGCGCTCAGCTGCTCGTCGCCGTGGCCGAATTCCACCGTGCCCTCGATGACGAAGAAGGATTCGTCCCAGCCATGGCTGTGCGGCGGCGGGCCGCTGCCTTCGGGGCCTTCCTGCAGGAAGATCTCATAGCCTTCGGTCGCCGCCCGCGAAGCGAGCACGGTGATGTGCTCGCCCACCACGTCGAGCGGGCGGGCATAGTCGGCAGGCGAAACCACGAGAGGCTTGGCGGTCATGGGACGCTCCCTTGCTGGCGGGAGCCAGATTACCAGCGCCGCGTCAGGCGCTCCAGTCCGGCGGCGGCGGCAGGCTTTCGACCAGCGCCGCCAGTCCGTCGCCATAGGCCTTGCGCAGGGCGCTCCAGTAGGGATCATCCTTCTCCAGAGACGCCCGGTTGGCACTGCAGAAGCTGTCCGCCTCGTAACGCAGGATGTCGATCGGCATGGCGACCGACAGGTCGCTGCGCATTGCGGCGTCGAACGACAGCAGGGCAAGCTTGGCGGCCTGGTCCAGCGGGCTGTCGAACCGCAGCGCCCGGTCCAGTATCGGCTTGCCGTACTTGGTCTCGCCAAGCTGCAGGTAGCGCGACCGCGGCGACGCCTCGATGAAATTCCCCGCCGTATAGATCTGGAACAGCCGCGGCGCCTCTCCGGCGATCTGGCCGCCGACAATGAAGCTGCCCGCGGCACTGCCATAGGGCGCGACGTAGGAGCCGTCGCGGGCGATCACCTCGCGCAGTGTGTCGCCGACAGCCTTGGCCGCCTCATACATCGTCCTGACCTCGTGCAGGTCCCGTGGGCCGCCATGGTCGGCGCACTCGC
The DNA here is from genome assembly GCA_945872035.1 of Rhizobium sp. Q54. Taxonomy (GTDB): domain Bacteria; phylum Pseudomonadota; class Alphaproteobacteria; order SMXS01; family SMXS01; genus RI-34. Next base: position 1,679 of record CAMBYA010000064.1, on the reverse strand, counting down.
GCAACTGGGTTATGACGGACTGGGTGGTCGCCAGGTTGCCGGCGGACAGGATGACGATGACCCGTTTTCCGGGGACATCGATCAGGTCCAGCTTGTAGACGCTGGTGAAATCGTCGATGCCCGCGTTCGACCGCGAGTCGGCGGCCATGACAAGGCCGGAAGTCAGCAGGATTCCCAGGCAATAGGTCACGAGGGGCCTTCCTCGGAGTTTTCGAAGGTTCCCCGACGGTTAGCAGTTTTCCGTCCGGCGCGCCACCGGCCGTCTGTGATTGCGCGCCAGGCCCGCAGTCCCGATACTGCCCTGATCCGTCCAGAGCCTGGCGGTCGGACGAGGAGGTGACGCTGATCAGGATCAAGGGTAGCCGGTTCCTCAAGGGAGCCAACCTGATGGCGTCCCGGACGGTGCTGTGTCTGCGCATCGAGGTAGACGGTGACGACGCGGTGATGACGGAGGCGCTGGCGCTGGACCGGGGCGCACTCGATTTCCTGAGGGCGCAGCCGTCGGGCTTCGGCCTTGCCGAGGCCGCTGCCAAGGGAGTCGGCGACGGTCCTGGCGGCGCCATCGGCTTCGCCGCGAGCGTCGCGGCCCATCTTCAGGAGCCCTATCTGCTGTGGCCCGGCGAGGCGGTAGTGCGGCACTCCAGCGCCGGACCCGGGCTGACGGTGCTGATGCCTGCAGACGATGAGAGCGTCGTGGTTGCGGCGTGGAATGCGGCGCTGCATCTGGCGCGCTGGTTGCGAGGCGGAGCGGACCGGGATGGGGCGGAGCGGATCGCCGGGCATCACGCGGAGTTCATCCGTGTTGCGCGCCGCACCGCGCCCGACATGCTCAGCATCGCCATCGCCCGGGCGGCGCGCCGACTGGGGATTCCGGTCTACCGGCTGCCGCTACCGGGCCCCCGTTTGCAGTTGGGTGAGGGCGTCCACAGGAGGCTCGCCTTCGAGACGGTGCTGGAGCCCGCAAATCATGTCGGCCATCTCCTCTCGCGGGACAAGGACGCGACGGTCCGATGGCTGTCCTATCAGGGCATACCGGTGCTGCGTTCCGAATTGGTCCGCGGTGAGGACCAGGCGGTCGCTGTGGCGGCCCGGATCGGCGGCGCGGTGGTGGTGAAGCCGTTGGATTCCGGCAAGGGGCGCGGCGTAACCGCAAACCTGAAGTCCGAAACCGATATCCGACAGGCCTATCGCCGGGCCGCCGCTGACGGCAGGCGGGTCATGGTCGAAGCCTACGCGCAGGGCGACGATCACCGGCTGTTGGTCGTCGACGGCAGGATGATTGCCGCGGCCAAGCGACTCGCCGCGCATGTGACCGGCGACGGCGAGAGCACGGTCGCGGCGCTGGTTGACCGGCTCAACGCTGATCCGCGCCGCGGCGGACCATACGAAATGCTGATGGAGCGGGTGGCTGTCGGGCCGCCATTGCTGGATCAGCTCGCGCGCCAGTCGCTGACGCTGGACTCGGTGCCCGCCAACGGCGTCACTGTCTGGCTGACGCTGGCGGCGAACATCTCGCTGGGCGGCACTGCCGTGGACGTAACCGGCATCGTCCACCCTGACAACCGCGCCGCGGCAGAGCGCGCGGCGGTCGCGATTGGCATGGGTGTGGCGGGCGTCGATTTCATCACCACCGACATTTCCCGCTCCTGGCGCGAGGTGGGTGGATGGGTGCTGGAACT
>CAMBYA010000063.1 GCA_945872035.1 Rhizobium sp. Q54 | reverse complement strand
GCTCATTGAGAATCGAAGTCGCCCGCGTCTCCCTCAAGGTTGGTGCTGTTGGCCAGATGCCATCGAGCACGGCAATTGCGACATACTTTTCATCGGCTCCGAGAATCTTGAGCGCTGCGTAGCGATCCGTCGCTGGAGGGGCGAACTCCGAGGACGGCGTTGTATGGAACGAGTAAACCTGCCCCGCGGCAGGTGCTTCCGGGGGCAATGGCGCATTGTTTGACTCGCGGCCTACCCCTTTGAGGAGACGAGGAATAAATCCCTTCATTATCCAGCCTTCACAGCAATCCGCCCGCCCGGGCGGAGTGGGCATCTGCTCGAAGCTATCCCTCGACAACCTCGAACGGGAATTCCTCGTAGGCGTAGTCGATGGTCAGTTCCTCGCCCTTCTTCACGTCGCGCGCCGCGTAGAGGCGCACGCACAGCTGTTCCCGGTCCAGTTCGAAACGGCAATTGGGCTGGGCGCTGTGGTTGCAGAACGAGATCTCGCCGAAAGCCAGGGCGTATTGGGCCGTCTCGGCGTCCGGCGTCCAGTCGAACACGTAGTGGCGAAGCATGCCCTCGTCCACATGGCCGGTCTGCTCCGGCGGCAGCACCAGCACGCTGGCCGAGGTGACGAGGTCGCCGGCGGCAATGTTCGCGCCGGAGAACAGGCCGCGGCCGCCGAGGCGCGACGGGCCGACATGGAGCCCATTCGATCGAGCCAGTTTGTGTGTCATGCCCGTCCCTCAGCCTGCCCGCGGATGCGCCGAATCATAGATGGACAGCAGCCGCGCCGTGTCCACCTCGGTGTAGTGCTGGGTGGTGGACAGCGAGGCGTGGCCCAGCAGCTCCTGGATGGTGCGCAGATCGCCGCCCGACGCCAGCAGATGGGTGGCGAAGGAATGGCGCAGGGCGTGGGGCGTGGCCGAATCGGGCAGGCCCAGCGCGCCGCGCAACATGCGGATGCGCTGCTGGATGATGCCGGGGTTGAGCTGCTTGCCGCGCACGCCGATGAACAGCGGACCGTCGGCCTCGAGTGTAAAGGGGCAGGCGGCGACGTAGGCGGCGATGGCGTCCCGCACCACCGGCAGCACCGGCACCAGCCGCTGCTTGCCGCCCTTGCCCCTGACGACTATCGATGGCCCGGTGGGCGCCTCGCGCCGCTTCAGGCCCAGCGCCTCGGAGATGCGCAGGCCGCAGCCATAGAGCAGCGTGATGATGGCGGTGTCCCGGTCGGCGACCCAGGGCTCGTCGCTCAGCGAGCCGACCTCGTCGACCACGGCGAGCGCGCTGACCACCGATAGCGGCCGTGGCACGGAATGGGGAATTTTCGGGGTCGATACCGCCTGCACGGCGCCGTTGATCAGGATGTTGGCGCGGCCGAGGAAGCGGTAGAAGCTGCGCACCGCCGACAGCGCCCGCGCCGAGGAGCGCGACGACTGGCCCCCCTTGCGGCGGGTCGCCAGCCAGGCGCGGAAGTCGGGCACGCCCAGGCCTTCCAGCATGGGTTTGCTGACGGCGCCGCCATGATGGCGCTGCAGGAAGGCGAAGAAGTCCTGCAGGTCGCGCAAATAGGAGGTGAGGGTGTTGTCGGCGAGGCGCCGTTCGCTGGCCATGTGCCGGACCCAGTCGCGGGCCAGCGGCGCCGCCGTGTCGTCGGCGGCGAGGGAGGCGAGAAGCCGCCCCACCAGTTCGTTGGCTTTCAGCTCTCCGGCCGCGACCACCGCGTCGCCTCCGGCGCCTGGCTCTGGGGCAGCAGCTGCCGCAGGCGCACCTCCAGCACGTCGCCCAGGAAGCGCACCAGCTGGGTGGCGTGGCCGGCCTCGAACGTCGCGGGATCCCGGTCGCCCAGCGCCAGCAGGCCCGACAGCTTGGCGCCCAGGTCGAGCTTCACCATGGCCTGCGAGCGGATCAGGCTGGTGGCGGGGCCGAAGAACTCCTCGGATTCATCGCGCAACGGTCCCAGGTTCACGGTCTGGCCGGGCGCGAACGGGCTTTCCAGCAGCATGGCTGGCAGCAGCAGCACCGAGTCCATCTTGCGCTCGGGCCACACGCTGCGGTGGTCGAGGCACAGCACCGCCACGTCCACATGCAGGTAGTCGTGCAGCTCGCGGCTCACGAACCAGGCCAGCTCGTCGAAACTGTTGGCGCGGATCAGGCCCAGGGTCGCCTCGTGTACCTGGTGCTGGCTGGCCAGGTTGCCGCGCGAGGTCTCGACCAGCGCGTCCCGGTCGGCGGTGCGCTGCGACAGGGTGCCGCGCAGCCGGTCGATCAGGTGGCGCTGGAAATCGACGACGCCGGGGTCCTTTTCCGCCGTCCCCGGCAGCAGTTCGGCCAGCACGTCCGGGTGCTTGTCGAGCCAGGCGAGAACCGATTCCCTCGTGTGCTTGCCGGCGGCCATGGCTCAGCCGATCTTCTGGCCGGTCTTCGCCCAGTCGGCGAGGAACGCCTGAAGGCCCGCGTCGGTCAGCGGATGCTTGACCAGCTGGCGCAAGGTAGCCGGCGGGATGGTGCAGACATCGGCGCCGATCAGCGCGGCGCGCAGCACATGGGTCGGGTTGCGCACGCTCGCCACCAGGATCTCGGTGCTGAACGAATCGTAGTTGTCGTAGATCTGGCGGATGTCGTTGATCAGCGCCATGCCGTCCTGGGAGATGTCGTCGAGCCGGCCGACGAAGGGCGAGATGAAGGTGGCGCCCGCCTTCGCGGCCATCAGCGCCTGGACCGCCGAGAAGCACAGGGTGACATTGACCATGGTGCCGTTCGAGGTCAGGTGGCGGCAGGCCTTCAGCCCGTCGATGGTCAGCGGCACCTTCACGGTGATGTTGTCGGCGATGGTGGCCAGCTTCTCGCCCTCGGCGATCATGCCCTTGGCGTCGGTGGCGGTGACCTCGGCGCTCACCGGACCATCGACCACGGCGCAGATGTCGCGCAGGATGTCGTTGAAGTCGCGTCCGGCCTTGGCGACCAGCGTCGGGTTCGTCGTCACGCCGTCCAGCAAACCGCTTTCGGCGAGATCGCGAATTTCCGCGATGTCGGCGGTGTCGACGAAAAACTTCATGAAGGGTATTCCTCGGTTCGGTTGTTGGGCCCCTTGGGGCGATTCTAAGAGAGGCGCAGGACCCTGCCAAGGCCGCATCCCATCAAAAGCGAGTTGCCGCAGGCCGGGAGGTCGGCGGATACCGCGACCGTGCGCGTGCTGCTGCCGCTCGGGCTCGACCTAGCATATGACTACCGGACTCCGCCAGAGACGAACCTGCGGCCCGGCGATTTCGTCGAGGTGCCGCTGGGCACCAAACGCCGCATCGGCGTGGTCTGGGACGACGATGCCGACGCGCCGCCGGCCGATCCGGAAAAGCTGCGCACCGTGCACGGCCGCATCGATCTGCCGCCGCTGCCCGCGTCGACGCGGCGGTTCATCGAATGGGTGTCGCGCTACACCATGGCGCCGCTGGGCTCTGTGCTGCGCATGGCGATCGCCACGCCCTCGCTGTTCCAGCCGTCCAGGCCGGTCATCACCTACGCGCTGAGCGGCGTGGAGCCGGAACGCGTGACCGGCGCGCGCCAGCGGGTGATGGACCTGCTGCGGGACGGGCCGCCGCGCACGGCCGCCGATATCGCCGAGGCCGCCTCGGTCAGCGACGGCGTGGTTCGCGCGCTGGCCGGACAGGGCGTGCTCGAGGCTATCGAGAACGATCCGGACGCCGGTTTCATGGAGCCGCCGCCCGATCCGGACACGCAGGGGCCCGTGCTGTCGGCCGAGCAGCAGTCGGCGGCCTCGGCGCTTGCCGCCAGAATCGGCGGCGGATTCGCGGCGCTGGCGCTCGAAGGCGTGACCGGCTCGGGCAAGACCGAGGTCTATTTCGAGGCGATCGCCGAGGCGCTGCGGCACGACCGCGACGGTCAGGTGCTGGTGCTGGTGCCCGAGATCGCGTTGACCAACCAGTTGCTCGACCGGTTCGAGACCCGGTTCGGCGCCAAGCCCATGTCGTGGCATTCGGACCTGACCGGCCGGGCGCGCCGCGCCGCCTGGATGGGCGCGGCGTCGGGCGCGGCGCGGGTCGTGGTGGGCGCCCGCTCGGCGCTGTTCCTGCCGTTCCGGAGCCTGGCGCTGATCGTCGTCGACGAGGAGCACGACCCTGCCTACAAGCAGGAGGAGCAGGTGATCTACCATGCCCGCGACATGGCGGTGGTGCGCGCCTCGCTGATGAAATGCCCGATCGTGCTGGTGTCGGCGACTCCCTCGCTGGAGACCATGGTCAATTGCTGGACCGGCAAGTACGAGCGGGTCCACCTGCCGACCCGCCACGGCGGCGCGACCATGCCGCTGATCGAGGCGGTCGACATGCGGCGCGAGGACACCGCGCGCGGCCGCTGGATCTCACCCCGGCTGGAAGCGGATCTGCGCGCCAACCTGGAAGCCGGCGAGCAGTCGCTGCTGTTCCTCAACCGGCGCGGCTATGCGCCGGCGGCCATCTGCCGGGCCTGCGGCAACCGGGTGATGCGCGACAACTGCTCGGCGCCGCTGGTGGTCCACCGCTTCGGCAACCGGCTGCAGTGCCACCACTGCGACTTCTCCATGCCGATGCCCAAGCAGTGCCCGAAATGCGGCGCCGAAGGCACCATCATCGCCTATGGCCCCGGCGTGGAGCGCCTCGCCGAGGAAGTGGAGGCCCAGTTCCCCGGCGCGCGCGTCGCCATCATGGCCAGCGACACGGTCCGCACCGCCCGCGAGGCGCAGGCCTTCATCGAGCGCATCGAGAAGCACCAGCTCGACATCGTCATCGGCACCCAGCTGGTCACCAAGGGCCATCATTTCCCCATGCTGACCCTGGTCGGCATCGTCGACGCCGACCTGGGCCTGTCGGGCGGCGACCTGCGGGCGGGCGAGCGCACCTACCAGCAGCTGTGGCAGGTGGCCGGCCGCGCCGGACGCGCCGAGCGGCCGGGCCGGGTGCTGGTGCAGACCTACATGCCCGAGCATCCGGTGATGCAGGCGCTGATCGGCGGCGACGGCCCGGCGTTCTACCGCAACGAGGCGGCCGAGCGGGAAGCGGCGGGCTGGCCGCCCTATGGAAGGCTGGCCGCGCTGATCCTGTCGGGGGTGAACGAGGCCGACGTGGCGGCCCACGCCCGGGCGCTGTCGTCTCGCGCCCCGCGCGGCGCCGATTTCACCGTGCTGGGTCCGGCGCCGGCGCCCTATGCGAGGCTGCGCGGGCGCTTCCGCCACCGCTTCCTGATCAGGGCCAGGCGGAGTGTCGACATACAGGCCCTGATACGCGGCTGGCTGGCGCAAGTGCCTGAAAAGAGTAGCGTTCGGGTCGCTGTCGACATCGACCCCTACAGCTTTCTGTGAACGCTGGTCAGCCCTTCAAAAATGCCGCCCTGACTCGGTTGCATGGAGCATACCGCTGTGTTAACACTCCGGCCGTCTCGCGGGTGCGAATACCCGGCGAGTGCCTAAGAAATATGAGGAAATCCGCCGGTTTGGCGGGTCATTCCACCCCGAAGAACGTCTCAACGAAGAGTCGCCAACTTGGCAGCCAATAGTTCCATGACATCGGGTGTGGCGGGGCGTTACGCCGCCGCGCTGTTCGACCTGGCCAAGGACGCCGGGTCGCTGGACACTGTCCACCAGGACCTGACCGACCTGAAGCGCCTGCTCGGCGAGAGCGCCGATCTGGCCGAACTGGTCCGCAGCCCGCTGTTCTCCCGCGACGAGCAGACCCGCGCCATCGGCGCGGTGCTCGACAAGGCGGGCGCCAGCGACCTCACCAAGCGCTTCCTGTCCGTGGTCGCGAAGAACCGCCGCCTGTTCGCCCTGCGCGGCATGATCGACGCGTTCACCGCCCTGCTGGCCGACTTCCGGGGCGAGATGACCGCCCAGGTCAGCTCGGCCTATCCGCTGACCGTGAGCCAGACCGAAGAGCTGCGCGACACGCTGTCCACGCAACTCCGCCGCAAGATCCAGCTCGAGACCACCGTCGATCCCAGCCTGCTGGGCGGCCTCGTGGTCCGCGTCGGGTCGCGCATGATCGACAATTCGCTTCGCACGAAGCTTTCCAATATGCAGCTTGCCATGAAAGGGATTGGCTGATGGACATCCGCGCCGCAGAAATCTCCGATATCCTCAAGGAACAGATCAACAATTTCGGCGCTGGCGCCGAGGTCTCCGAGATCGGCCGCGTGCTGTCGGTCGGTGACGGCATCGCCCGCGTCTACGGCCTCGACAACGTGCAGGCCGGCGAGCTGGTGGAATTCCCCGGCGGCATCAAGGGCATGGCGCTGAACCTGGAAGTCGACAACGTCGGCGTCGTGATTTTCGGCACCGACCGCGACATCAAGGAAGGCGACACCGTCAAGCGGACCGGCGACATCGTCGACGTTCCCGTCGGCAAGGGCCTGCTGGGCCGCGTCGTCGACGCGCTGGGCAACCCGATCGACGGCAAGGGCCCGATCGTCTCCACCGAGCGCCGCCTGGTCGACGTGAAGGCGCCGGGCATCATCCCGCGCAAGTCGGTGCACGAGCCGGTGCAGACCGGCCTGAAGGCCATCGACAGCCTGGTGCCGATCGGACGCGGCCAGCGCGAACTGATCATCGGCGATCGCCAGACCGGCAAGACCGCCGTCGCCATCGACACCATCCTGAACCAGAAGGCGATCAACGCCGGCGACGACGAGTCGAAGAAGCTCTATTGCGTCTACGTCGCCATCGGCCAGAAGCGCTCCACCGTCGCGCAGATCGTCAAGACGCTGCAGGACGCCGGCGCGCTGGAATACACCATCGTCGTCGCCGCCACGGCCTCGGAGCCCGCGCCGCTGCAGTTCCTGGCGCCCTATGCCGGCTGCGCCATGGGCGAGTTCTTCCGCGACAACGGCATGCACGCCCTGATGATCTATGACGATCTGTCCAAGCAGGCCGTGTCGTACCGCCAGATGTCGCTGCTGCTGCGCCGCCCGCCGGGCCGCGAAGCCTATCCGGGCGACGTGTTCTACCTGCACTCCCGCCTGCTGGAGCGCGCGGCGAAGCTGAGCGATGCCTTCGGCGCCGGCTCGCTGACCGCGCTGCCGATCATCGAGACCCAGGCCGGCGACGTGTCGGCCTACATCCCGACCAACGTGATCTCGATCACCGACGGCCAGATCTTCCTGGAAACCGAACTGTTCTATCGCGGCATCCGCCCGGCCATCAACGTGGGCCTTTCGGTGTCCCGCGTCGGTTCGGCCGCCCAGATCAAGGCGATGAAGCAGGTCGCCGGCACCATCAAGCTCGAGCTGGCCCAGTACCGCGAAATGGCGGCCTTCGCCCAGTTCGGCTCGGACCTGGACGCCTCGACCCAGCGCCTGCTGAACCGCGGCGCGCGCCTCACCGAGCTGCTCAAGCAGGGCCAGTTCCAGCCCATGCCCGTCGAGGAGCAGGTGGCGGTGATCTTCGCCGGCGTGAACGGCTACCTTGACCGCATTCCCGTCTCCGACGTGGGCCGGTTCGAGAAGGGCTTCCTCAGCGAGCTGCGCGGTGTCAACTCGGACATCCTGGCGGGCATCCGCGAGAAGCGCGAAGTCACCGACGAGATCCGGTCGAAGCTGCGCGATGCGCTCGACCAGTACTCCAAGACCTTCGCCTAGGCCCTGAACGAAACACGGCGGGACCCATTGAATGGCTAGCCTCAAGGACCTGAGGAACCGGATCAAAAGCGTCAAGTCGACGCAGAAGATCACTCGCGCCATGCAGATGGTGGCGGCCTCGAAGCTGCGCCGCGCGCAGGAAGCGGTGGAAGCGGGACGTCCCTACGCCCAGCGCATGGAAAAGGTGCTGGCGTCGCTGGCCGGCTCGCTGCTGGGCCAGCCGGGCGCGCCCGGCCTGCTCGTGGGCAACGGCAAGGACGACGTCCACCTGCTGGTCGTCGCGACCGCCGAGCGCGGCCTGTGCGGCGCGTTCAACTCGTCCATCGTGCGGGCCGCGATCCAGAAGATCGAGCGGCTGAAGCGCGAAGGCAAGACGGTCAAGATCCTCGCCGTTGGCCGCAAGGGCGCCATCCAGCTGCGCCGCAACTACGGCAACCTGATCGTCGACGTCATCGAATATCCCGGCCTGCGCCAGATCGGCTTCGCCCAGGCGCAGCCGGTGGCCGAGCGGATCATCGCCATGTTCGAAGCCGGCGAGTTCGACGTCTGCAGCCTGTTCTACAACCGGTTCCAGTCCGTGATCAGCCAGATCGTCACCGAGATCCAGCTGATTCCGGCGCAGATCCCGGAAATCCCCGCCGGTTCGATCAATGAAGGCCTCGGCCTTGCCGTCTACGAGTTCGAGCCCGACGAGGAAACCATCCTGCGCGAGCTGCTGCCGCGTAACCTTGCCGTCCAGGTGCTGCGGGCGCTGCAGGAGAACGCGGCTTCCGAGCAGGGCGCGCGCATGTCCGCCATGGACAACGCGACGCGCAACGCCGGCGAGCTGATCAACGGCCTCACGCTGACCTACAACCGTACCCGGCAGGCCGTCATCACGACGGAACTGATCGAAATCATCGCCGGCGCCGAAGCGCTGTAGACCCCGAACGGGAGCTAGACCATGACCACCAATCTCACCGGCCACATCACCCAGGTTATCGGCGCCGTCGTCGACGTTCAGTTCGACGGGCACCTGCCGGCCATCCTGAGCGCGCTCGAAACCGACAACCACGGCAATCGCGTGGTGCTCGAAGTGGCGCAGCACCTGGGCGAGGCGACCGTCCGCACCATCGCCATGGACACCACCGACGGCCTCGTCCGCGGCCAGGACGTCACCGACACGGGTTCGCCGATCATGGTACCGGTCGGCCATGCGACGCTGGGCCGTATCATGAACGTCATCGGCGAGCCGGTGGACGAGCGTGGTCCGATCCAGACCGAGGTCCGCGCCCCGATCCACGCCATGGCGCCCGAATTCGTCGACCAGTCGACCGAAACCGAAATCCTCGTCACCGGCATCAAGGTCGTCGACCTGCTGGCGCCTTACGCCAAGGGCGGCAAGATCGGCCTGTTCGGCGGCGCCGGCGTGGGCAAGACCGTGCTGATCATGGAGCTGATCAACAACGTCGCCAAGGCGCATGGCGGCTACTCGGTGTTCGCCGGCGTTGGCGAGCGTACCCGCGAGGGCAACGACCTCTATCACGAAATGATCGAATCCAAGGTCATACAGCTCGACGGCGGCGAGTCCAAGGTGGCGCTGGTGTACGGCCAGATGAACGAGCCGCCGGGCGCCCGCGCCCGCGTCGCGCTGTCGGGCCTGACCGTCGCCGAGTATTTCCGCGACCAGGAAGGCCAGGACGTGCTGTTCTTCGTCGACAACATCTTCCGCTTCACCCAGGCGGGTTCGGAAGTGTCGGCGCTGCTCGGCCGTATTCCGTCGGCCGTGGGCTATCAGCCGACGCTGGCGACCGACATGGGCGCCATGCAGGAGCGCATCACCACCACCAACAAGGGCTCGATCACCTCGGTGCAGGCCATCTACGTGCCCGCCGACGATCTGACCGACCCGGCGCCGGCCACCTCGTTCTCGCATCTTGACGCGACCACCGTGCTGTCGCGCCAGATCGCCGAGCTGGGCATCTACCCGGCCGTGGATCCGCTCGATTCCACCTCGCGCATTCTCGACCCGCGCGTCGTCGGCGACGAGCACTACCAGGTCGCCCGCCGCGTGCAGGAGACGCTGCAGCGCTACAAGGGCCTGCAGGACATCATCGCCATCCTGGGCATGGACGAGCTGTCGGAAGACGACAAGCTGACCGTGACCCGCGCCCGCAAGATCCAGCGTTTCCTCAGCCAGCCGTTCCACGTCGCCGAAGTGTTCACCGGCTCGCCGGGCAAGCTGGTGTCGCTCGAAGACACCATCAAGGGCTTCAAGGCGCTGGTCAGCGGCGAATACGATCATTTGCCGGAAGCCGCCTTCTACATGGTCGGCAACATCCAGGAAGCGGTGGCCAAGGCCGAGCGCATGGCAGCCGAAGCGGCCTGATAGCAGCCGCCGGAGAGCACCATCATGGCAGACACACTTTCGTTCGAACTCGTCTCCCCCGACCGCCTGCTGATGTCGGC
>CAMBYA010000062.1 GCA_945872035.1 Rhizobium sp. Q54 | reverse complement strand
CTCGTCGCGGGCGTGGTCGAGCGACTTGGCCATTTCGGCGAGGATGTGGATGCGGCCGCCCTGCGCCTGCGCCAGCGCGGTCTGCATGATCTCCTTGGTGATGCCGGTCACCTTGATGTCCATCTGCAGCGAGGTGATGCCGACAGAGGTGCCCGCCACCTTGAAATCCATGTCGCCGAGGTGGTCCTCGTCGCCCAGGATGTCGGACAGAACGGCATAGCTGCCGTCCTTCTCCAGGATCAGGCCCATGGCGATGCCCGACACCGGCCGGGTGATCGGCACGCCGGCGTCCATCATGGCGAGGGACGAGGAGCACACGGTGGCCATGGAGCTGGAGCCGTTGGATTCGGTGATCTCCGACACCACGCGGATGGTGTAGGGGAACTCCTCGGCCGACGGCAGAACCGCCTGCAGGGCGCGCCAGGCCAGCTTGCCGTGACCCACCTCGCGGCGGCCGGTGAAGCCGGAGCGGCCCACTTCGCCAACCGAGAAGGGCGGGAAGTTGTAGTGCAGCATGAAGCGCGAGCGCCAGTTGCCCTCGAGCGAGTCGATGATCTGCTCGTCGTCGCCGGTGCCCAGCGTCACGACGCCCAGCGACTGGGTCTCGCCACGGGTGAACAGGCACGAGCCGTGGGTGCGCGGCAGGACCGTCACCTCGGCCAGGATCGGGCGGACGGTGACCAGATCACGGCCGTCGATGCGCTTGCCGGTCTTGATGATGTTGCCGCGGACGATGTCCTTCTCCAGGTCCTTCAGCAGGGTCTTGACCACGCTGGGATCGGCCGGCGGATCCATGTCGGTCAGCGCGGTGACGACCTGGCTCTTGGCCTCGCCGATCGCCTTGGTGCGGACCTGCTTGTCGGTGTTGGCATAGGCGGCGCGCAGGCCGGCCTCGCCCAGTGCGGCGACACGAGCCTCGAGAGCGCTGTGGTCCGGGGCTTCCGGCAGGTTCCACGGATCCTTCGCGGCGTCCTCGGCCAGGTCGATGATCAGGTTGATTACCGCCTGCATCTGGTCATGTCCGAACACGACCGCGCCCAGCATGATCTCTTCGCTCAGCTCGGCGGCCTGGGATTCCACCATAAGCACCGCGGTGCTGGTGCCCGCGACGACCAGGTCGAGCTGCGAGCTCGGCAGGTCGTCGATCGCGGGGTTCAGCACATACTGGCCGTCGATGTAGCCGACGCGGGCGCCGGCGATCGGGCCCAGGAACGGGATGCCCGACAGGGTCAGCGCCGCCGAAGCGCCGATCAGCGCGACGACGTCCGGATCGTTCTCCATGTCGTGGCTCAGCACGGTGCAGAGCACCTGGGTCTCGTTGCGGAACGCCGACGGGAACAGCGGACGGATCGGACGGTCGATGAGGCGCGAGGTCAGCGTCTCCTTCTCGGTCGGACGGCCCTCACGCTTGAAGAAGCCGCCCGGGATCTTGCCGGCGGCGTAGTATTTCTCGGTGTAGTTGACGGTCAGCGGGAAGAAGTCGAGGCCCGGCTTGGGCGCCTTTTCCGCGACGACGGTGCACAGCACGACGGTGTCGCCATAGCTGGCCATGACCGCGCCATGTGCCTGCCGGGCGACACGGCCGGTTTCCAGGACCAGCTTGCGGCCGCCCCAGTTGAGTTCCTTACGGGTGATATTGAACATTTTTAATTCCTTCTTGCGCGGCCAGCCCTATTGCCAGCCGCCCCTTCCTCGACTCTTTCAATTCGAAGGTCGTCTTTACCGTCCCGCCCGGCACTTTTGGCCATGGGGACGGGCCTCAAAAGCGAAAGCGCCGGACGATGCCGGCGCCTTCCTGTTACTTGCGCAGTCCAAGGCGCTGGATCAGCGAATTGTAGCGCGCCTCGTCCACCTTCTTGACATAGGCCAGCAGGCTGCGGCGCTGGTTCACCATCTTGATGAGGCCGCGGCGCGAATGGTTGTCCTTCTTATGGGTCTTGAAGTGCTCGGTCAGGTTGTTGATCCGTTCGGTCAGGATCGCGACCTGGACTTCGGGGGAACCGGTGTCGCCCTTGGCGACGGCGAATTCACCAATCAGTTCTTCCTTGCGGGAAGCTTCAATCGACATCGGATATCTCCTTCAGAGGTTGAAAAGCCGCTTGGGCTTCAGGTTTCCGTCCGTGAGCACGCCGATTCCGACGGCCTTACCGGACACCTTGATAACCACCTCTCCATCGACCTGGCGCGGCACGAATACCGGCTGGCCATGGCGCAAGCGGTCGGCCTCACTTTCCATTACGGCGACCGCCGGGATGTCGTCCAGCGGTGTCTCAATGGGCAGTACAAGGCCACAAGGCGGCGCACTATGGTCCAATTCCCCAATCTTATCCAGTGAAAATGCTTGGGCCTCGCCGAAGGGTCCGACCCGGGTCCGGCGCAGCGCCGTGACATGGCCGAGCGTGCCGAGCGCCCTTGCCAGGTCGCGCGCGATCGAGCGCACATAGGTGCCCTTGCCGCAGTCCATCTCGAACTCGGCGCTGTCGGCGTCGGCGGCAAGCAGCACGAAGCGCTTGACCTCCACCTCACGGGGCGGCAGGTCGGGCGGCGCGCCGTCGCGGGCCAGGTCGTAGGCGCGTTCGCCATCGACCTTGATGGCCGAGAAGGACGGCGGCTTCTGCATGATGACGCCGGTGAAGGCCGGCAGCGCGGCGTCGATCTGCGCCGCAGTCGGCCGCACGTCGCTCAGCCCCGTCACCGCGCCCTCGGTGTCGTCGGTGTCGCGCCCTTCGCCCCATTGCACGGTGAAGCGGTAGGACTTGGAGCCGTCCATGGCGTAGGAGACCAGCTTGGTCGCCTCGCCCAGCGCCAGTGGCAGCACGCCCGTCGCCAACGGATCGAGGGTGCCGGCGTGGCCGACCTTGGCGGCGTCGAGAAAGCGCTTCACCCTGGCGACCGCATGCGCGGAAGTAATGCCCGACGGCTTGTCGAGCACGACCCAGCCGCTGATCGGCCGGCCTTTCCTTTTGCGTCCCATCGAGACCTATTCTTCGTCGGAGTCGTGACCCAGGTCGCGTGCGACCTTGGGCTGGCGCAGCAGCGCGTCGATCTTGGCCGCCTGTTCGAACGTCCGGTCGACCTCGAAGCGCAGCTGCGGCACATAGCGCATGTCGACCATGTGCCCGACCTGCCCGCGCAGAAACCGGGCGGAACGATTGAGGCCCGCAACGGCCTTATCCACGTCCTGGCCTCCCAGCGTCATGACGTAGCCCGTCGCGTTCTTCAGGTCCGGACCGACGTCGACCTCGGTGACGGTGATCGAGATGCCCTGCACCGCCGGGTCGCGCACGTCGCCGCGCATCAGAACCTCGGCCAGCGCGTGACGCAGCACCTCACCCACGCGGGATTGGCGCTGGGTCCGCGGACCGCCACGGGATTTGCTCATGACCTGCCTGCCTTCGCCCGCCTACAGGGTACGAGCGCGTTCCTCGACCGTGAACATCTCGATACGGTCGCCGGCCTTCACGTCGTTGAAGTTGTCGATGGTGATACCGCACTCGGTGCCGGCAGACACTTCCTTGACCTCGTCGCGGAAACGGCGGAGCGAGCTGACCCGGCCGTCATGCACCACGACGTCGTCGCGCAGCACCCGGGCACGCACATCGGTCCGGGCCGCGCCGTCGAGGACGATACAACCCGCTGCCTTGCCCTTGCCGGCGTTGAACACTTCCTTGACTTCGGCGATACCGACGATGGTCTCGCGGATCTCGGGCGCAAGCATGCCCGACAGCGCGGACTTGATGTCGTCGACCAGGTCGTAGATCACCGAGTAGTAGCGGATCTCGACGCCGTTCTGTTCGGCCATGGTGCGGGCCTTGCCCTGAGCGCGGACGTTGAACGCCAGGATCGGCGCCTTCGACGCCTCGGCCAGCGCCACGTCGGATTCGGAGACGCCGCCGACCCCGCTGAGCAACACCTTCACCGCCACTTCATCGGTGTTCATGGCCTGCAGCGAGCTGGCGACCGCTTCGGCGGAGCCGTGCACGTCGGCCTTGATGACCACGGGCAGCTCCTGCACCTCCTTGGTCTTCAGCTTCTCCAGCATGGACTCGAGCGACGCGCGCTCCGCCGGGCCGGCCAGCCTTTCCTTGAGCTGGCGCTGGCGGTAGGCGGAAATCTCGCGGGCACGGGCCTCGCTCTCGACCACCAGGAAGTCGTCGCCCGCCATGGGCGCGCTGGTGGCGCCGAGCACGGCGACCGGCTGCGATGGGCCGGCTTCCTTGATGTTGTTGCCCTTGTCGTCGATCAGCGCCCGGACGCGCCCCGATTCGGCGCCCATCACGAAGATGTCGCCGATACGCAGCGTGCCGCGGGTGACCAGGACGGTGGCGACGGCGCCGCGTCCCTTGTCGAGCATGGATTCGATGACAACGCCTTCGGCCGCGCGATCCGGATTGGCGGCGAGTTCCAGAACCTCGGCCTGGAGGATGATGGCTTCCTCCAGCTTGTCCAGGTTGGTGCGCTCCTTGGCCGACACTTCGATGTCGAGGGTGTCGCCGCCGAGGCCTTCGACCACGATCTCGTATTGCAGCAGCGCCTGGCGGATCTTTTCCGGGTTGGCGTCGTACTTGTCGATCTTGTTGATCGCCACGATGATCGGCACGTTCGCCGCGCGGGCATGCTGGATGGCCTCGACCGTCTGCGGCATGATGCCGTCGTCGGCCGCCACCACCAGCACCACGATGTCCGTCACCTGCGCGCCGCGGGCGCGCATGGCGGTGAACGCCGAGTGGCCGGGCGTGTCGAGGAAGGTGATCTTCTCACCGCTCGGCATGGTGACCTGGTAGGCGCCGATATGCTGGGTGATGCCGCCCGCCTCGCCGGACACCACGTCCGTGGCGCGCAGCGCGTCGAGCAGCGACGTCTTGCCGTGGTCGACGTGGCCCATGACGGTCACCACCGGCGGACGGGGCCGCAGATCGTCGGGGCTGTCGGCCGCGCCGGTCAGGCCGGCTTCGACGTCGGCTTCCGCCACGCGCTTCATCTTGTGGCCCATCTCGGCGACGATGATCTCGGCGGTATCCGCGTCAATGGTGTCGTTGACGCTGACCAGGACGCCGATCTTCATCAGCTCGCGCACCACATCGTTGGCGCGCTCGGTCATGCGGTTGGCCAGCTCGGCCACGGTGATGTTCTCGGGAACGATGACTTCGCGGAATAGCTTCTGCGGCGCGTCGGAATGGCGGCGCAGGGCTTTCTGCTTCTCGCGGGCACGGCGCATGGCCGCCAGCGACCGCTGCCGTTCCTCGGCACCGTCGTCCAGCGCGCGCTGGACCGTCAGCTTGGAGTTGGCGCGGCGCGAATCGACCTTCGGCGTCGGCTTGGTGTGCGGCGCCTTGGCGGCGCCGGCACCGGCGCGGGCGCGCTTCTTGCGCTCGTCTTCCTCTTCCTCGTCGATCAGCGTCGCGGTCTTGACCCGGTCCTCAGGCTTCGGCCGGCGCGCTTCTTCGACCGGCGGCGGCACGACTGCGTCAGGGACGCGGGTCTTCGCAACCGGCGACGGCGGCGGCGCCACGACCGGCTCGACGCGCGGCTTCGGCTTGGCGACGGTGACCGCCGGGTTGCCCAGCACGCCGGCGGGCGCCGGAGCTGGCGCCGTCGCGGGCTGTGATTCGTCCTTCGGCTTGAGCGCCTCTTCCTTCGCCTTGCGGGCAGCCTCTTCGGCAGCCAGGCGGCGGCGTTCTTCTTCCTCGGCCTTGCGGCGGGCTTCTTCCTCGGCGCGGCGCTTGGCTTCTTCTTCCTGGCGCTGCGCCTCGAGCGCTTCCTGCTTGCGCGCCTCCTCGAGCGCACGCAGCCGGACCGCCTTCTCGCCTTGGCTCAGGTGGCCGCCTTCGACATCGCCGCCGAATTCGCCCTGACCCGGTTCGCCGTCACGGGTGAACACACGGCGGCGCTTCCTCTCCACGACCACGGCCTTGCCGCGTCCATGGGACAGGCTCTGGCGCACCTGACCGCCACCGCCGCCAGCGTCGACGCTCTTCTTCAGCTGAAGCGTCTTGCCGGACGACAAGGTGAGCTTCGTGTCGCCGCTTTCCTTGGTTTCGCTCATTCACATTCCTCATTCGCGCTCGGCCGGCCCATCGGGGCTTCACCGTGCCGGTAACCGGCAAGCAGATTTACTTCGGCCACAAACCGCCGGGCCAGGCCGCCGTCGCGCAGGGCTGCATGTATCACATTCCCGCGTCCCAACGCCAAACTCAATTGATCGGACGTAAACAGGTCCACATCCTGCAAACCGGCGGACAGCCCGCGCAGCTTGCGGCGGCCGTCCTCGGCCGCATCCGACGCGGTAACGAGCACCGCCGCCGTTCCGTTCTGCAACCAGCCCTTCACCTTCTCGAAGCCGGCGACGATGTCGCCGGCCTTGCGGGCAAGGCCCAGCAGGCTGAGGCAGCCGTTTTCCAGCTGATTTTCGATCAGGGCGGGAAGGCCCTCGGGCACGCTGACCTTCTGCCGCGCGGCGCGTGAGAAGGTGTTCTTCGCGCACGCGGCCTCGACCACGCCACGGCGCGCCTCCACCCACAGCCCGCGGCCGGGGAGCTTACCCTTGAGATCGGGAACGATGACATCGCCGGGCCCGACGACAAAACGCACGAGGCCCGCCCGCGGCGCGCTCTCGCCGCTTACGATGCATCGTCGTTCCGCCACATGCCCTTTGCTTTCCGTCATCCGTTCTCCGTTTTGGCCTTACTCGGCCTCCGAGTCGCCGGCCGCAGCAGGCTCCTCGTCTTCGTACCAGTGGGCGCGCGCCGCCATGACGATCTCGTTGGCGTCGTCCTCGCTGAGGTCGAAGCCCTGCAGCGGCCCACCCGATTCGATCAGCTCGAAACCAGCGAATTCGGCCAGGTCGTCGAGCGTCTTGATGCCCTTCTCGCCCAGGGTGACCAACATCTGCACCGTGAGCCCCTCGATGGCCGCCACGTCATCCTTCACGCCGAGCTGCTTGCGCTTGGCATCGGCTCCCTCGTCCCGGCGCTGCAGCGCGGCACGGGCGCGGTTCTGCAGTTCCTGGGCGACTTCGTCGTCGAAGCCTTCGATGGAGGCCAACTCGTCCAGCTCCACATAGGCCACTTCCTCCAGATCGGCGAATCCTTCGGCGACCAGCAGCTGGGCGATGGTCTCCTCGACGTCGAGCGCTTCCATGAACAGCGCCGAGCGGGACTGGAATTCCTGCTGCCGGCGCTCGGACTCCTCCGCCTCGGTCAGGATGTCGATGGTCCAGCCGGTGAGCTGGGACGCGAGGCGCACATTCTGGCCGCGACGGCCGATCGCCAGGCTGAGCTGGTCGTCCGGTACGACGACCTCGATGCGCTCGTTGTCGTCGTCGAGCACGACCTTCTGCACTTCCGCCGGGGCAAGGCCGTTGACCACGAAGGTCGCCACGTCCGGCGACCACTGGATGATGTCGATCTTCTCGCCCTGCAACTCGTTCACCACCGCCTGGACGCGGCTGCCGCGCATGCCGACGCAGGCGCCGACCGGATCGATTCCCGGATCGTTCGACATGACGGCGATCTTGGCGCGGCTGCCCGGGTCGCGGGCCACCGACTTGATCTCGATGATGCCGTCGTAGATTTCCGGGACTTCCTGGGCGAACAGCTCGGCCATGAACTCGGGCCGGGCGCGCGACAGGAAGATCTGCGGGCCGCGCGGCTCCTGGCGGACGTCGTAGATGTAGGCGCGCACGCGGTCGCCGTTGCGCAGGTTCTCGCGCGGCAGCGCCTCGTCGCGGCGGATCACCGCCTCGGCGCGGCCCAGGTCGACGACCACGTTGCCGTATTCCACCCGCTTGACGATACCGTTGATGATGTCGCCCTGGCGGTCCTTGTACTCATTGTACTGGCGGGCGC
Organism: Rhizobium sp. Q54; assembly: GCA_945872035.1. GTDB lineage: Bacteria > Pseudomonadota > Alphaproteobacteria > SMXS01 > SMXS01 > RI-34. Next base: position 2,345 of record CAMBYA010000062.1, on the reverse strand, counting down.
GCTCGGCCTCGCGGACCTTCTGGGTGATGACCTGCTTGGCGGTCTGGGCGGCGATGCGCCCGAAATCCATCGGCGGCAGTTCCTCGGAGATCTCCGAGCCGATTTCCAGCTCGTGACCCGGATAGCGGCGCTCGGCGTCCGCCAGGGTCAGCTGGGCGGCCTCGTTCTCGATCTCCTCGACCACCGTGATCACACGGCTCAGCTTGATCTCGCCGGTATTGCGGTCGATGTGGGCTCGCAGGTCGTGCTCGGCGCCATAGCGCGAGCGGGCGGCCTTCTGGAAGGCTTCTTCCATGGCCTCGAGCACCAGATCGCGATCGATCACCTTGTCACGGGCGACGGCATCGGCGACCTGCAGCAGTTCCAGGCGGTTGGCGCTAATGGCGGTGGACATCAGTCAGCTCCCTGTTGATCAACCGGTTCGATACCGGCCGCCTTACGGGCGTCCTGATGCGCATCGATCAGCGCATCCGTCAGCACCAGTTTGGCCTGCTCGATGTTGTCGAACGGCAAGTACACACGGCCTTGCGGCGCATCCAGCGCCACCTGGCCATCTTCGAAACCCGCGAGGGCGCCGCGGAAGCGGCGCTGGCCCGAGATCGGCGTCGCCGTCTCGATCTTGGCCTCGAACCCGGCATATTTGAGGTAGTCCTGCTCGCGCACCAGCGGCCGGTCGATGCCGGGCGAGCTGACTTCCAGATTGTATTCGCCCTTGATCGGATCCTCGACATCGAGGATCGCCGACGCGGCGCGGCTGACCTCAGCGCAATCCTCGACGGTCATCGTGCCGTCGGTGCGCTCGGCCATGATCTGCAGGGTACGGCGGCTGGTGGTGATGAAGCGCACGCGCACCAGATCGAAGCCCATGGCCTCGATCGAAGGCTCGATCATCGCCCGCACCTTGGCGGCTATGCCGGATTCCGTGACCAACCCGATTCCCAAAAACAAAAAAAGTGGGCTCTCGCCCACCCTTCGAACTTCCCCGCCGCCTCGTCGAGTCGACCGGTTTATGTCAAGAGCAGCCGGAACCTAGTCCAATGCCGGGAATTTTTCAAGGTCGATGTCCATCCCCGGTGTCATCGCTCCGCGCCGGCCTTCCGGACCGCGTCCTCGATCCGCCGGGCGTAATGGACCAGCGGCGGCTTGATGCCCTGCGCGAACAGACCCCTGCGGATGTCGTGGGTCGTTCCGGTGAGATAGACCGCCACGTTCTTGCGGGCGGCCTTGTGGGCCATGCCTTCGATGGTGTTGGCCGCGGTCGAATCCAGGAACGGCACAGCGGAAAAATCGATCACCAGCGCGCGGTGGGTGTCGGCGATCTGGTCGAGCACCAAGGCGATCGACGCGGCGGCGCCGAAGAAGAACGCGCCCGAGATACGGTAGACCGCCACGTCCGGATTCCCGGCGGCGGCCTCGTCGTAGGGCTTTCGCCCGCCATTGGTCGAATCGGCCCTGTCTTCCGGCACGAACGGCATGTGCTTCTCGATGGCGGTCGCTTTCGACATGCGGTGGATGAACAACACCGAGCCCAGAGCGAAGCCAACCACGATCGCCTCGGTCAGGTCTCGGAAGATGGTCAGCAGGAACGTCACCAGCAGCACCGCGGCATCGCCCCGCGACGAGCGGAGCAGGGCGGCGACCTCCGGCTTTTCGACCATGTTCCAGGCGACGACCGCCAGCACGCCGGCGAGGCTCGCCAGCGGGATGAAGCTGGCAAGCGGCGCCGCGACCAGCATGAAGACCAGCAGGATCAGCGCGTGGAGCATGCCCGCGACCGGCCCGTAGGCACCGGCGCGGACGTTGGTCGCCGTCCGGGCGATGGTGCCGGTGACGCAGATGCCGCCGAACAGACCCGAGGCGATGTTGGCGGCGCCTTGCGCGACCAGTTCGCAGTTCGACCGGTGCCGGCGGCCGGTCATGCCGTCGGCGACGACCGCCGAGAGGAGGGATTCGATCGATCCCAGCAGCGTGAACGCGGCCGCGCTGGGCAGCACCGCCAGGATCTTGGCGATGCTGATCTCGGGGAGGGCGGGCATGGGCAGGCCGGCGGGGATACCGCCGAACCGGGTGCCGATGGTGGCGATCGGCAGGTCGAGGACGACGGTCGCGACGGCCGTGCCCGCCACCGCAACCAGCATGCCGGGCCACTGAGGCCGGTAGTGCCTGAGCATGGCGATTGTCGCGATGGTCGCGCCCGCCACGATGATCGTCGGGGTATCGGCCGTCCCCAGGCCAGACCAAAGCACCGGCAGCTTGTCCAGCAGCGGACCCGGCTCGGCGCCCTTCAGGCTCAGGCCGAACAGGTCCTTGACCTGGCTGGCGAAGATGATGACCGCGATGCCCGC
>CAMBYA010000061.1 GCA_945872035.1 Rhizobium sp. Q54 | reverse complement strand
AGCTCCCGCCAGCTCCACAGGTGGCTGGTCCAGGGCCTGGTGAACAGCAACAAGCTGGAAGAAGCGAACGCCAGCCTGGTGCGGGATTCCGAGAAGCGCGAGCAGCAGCGGCAATTGCTCGAGGTTCTCGCCTTCATCCAGTCCGAGTTCATCAGCACGGATGACTGGGGCGGGCTTTTCAAGCCGATCCTCGACCGCATCCTCCCATTCACCGGCAGCGAGTACGGCTTCATCGGCGAAGTTCTCCGCGACGAGCACCAGGCGCCTTACCTTCGCACCTTCGCCATCACCGACATTTCCTGGAACGAGCAGACCCGCAAGCTCTACGAGGAGAATACGATCAAAGGATTCCAGTTCCGGAATCTGGACACGCTGTTCGGCGCCGCCTTGCGCAGCGGCGCCTACGTCATTTCGCACGATCCGGCCGAAGACCCGAGGAAGGGAGGCTTGCCAGAAGGTCACCCGCCCCTGAACAAGTTCCTGGCCTTGCCCCTCTACAGCGGCGGGGAGTTCGTCGGGCTGCTCGGCCTCGCCAACCGTCCGGGTGGATATGACGAGGATTATGTGAAGTTCCTCTGGCCGCTCGCGCTCACCCTCGGCAACCTGATCGACGCCACCCGCGCGGCGGGCCGGCGCCGCGACGCCGAGAAGGCGCTGGCTGCCGGAGAAGCGCTGAAGTCGGCGATCCTCGGCACCGCGCTCGACGCCGTGGTGACCATGGATGCCAATGGCAGGGTCATCGAGTGGAACCAGGCCGCCGAGACCATCTTCGGCTGGCCCGCCGAGGTCGCGCGAGGCGCCAAGCTGGAGGAGATGGTCATTCCGCCGGCGGCGCGCGACGCACACCGGCGCGGGCTCGAGCGCTATCTGAAGCGTGGCGAAGGGCCGGTGGTCAACCGCCGGGTGGAGCTTACCGCCATGCGCGCCGACGGCGCGGAGTTCCCGGTCGAGATCGCCATCATTCCCGTCGTCACCGAGGACGGCACCGTATTCTCGTCCTACATCCGCGACATTTCGAGCCGCATATCGGCGGAAAAGGCGCTGCGCGAGGCGAAGGAGGAAGCCGAGAAATCCAACCGGGCCAAGTCGGAATTCCTCGCCGTCATGAGCCATGAGATCAGGACGCCGATGAACGGGCTGCTGGGCATGCTCGAATTGCTGGATGACAGCCGGCTGGACGAGATCCAGCAACGCTATGTGGCGACCGCGCTCGAAGCCGGCGCCGGCTTGCAGACGCTGCTCAACGACATGCTCGACCTGGCACGGCTCGACGCCGGCAAGATGACCGTCGAGAAGGCTCCGTTCAATGACCACCGGCTGGTTCGCGGTGTGATCGAAATCTTCGACCGGGAGGCCAGGCTGAAGGGGCTTTCCCTCGCCGCCTCCATGTCGCGGTCCGTGCCCCTGCTCGTCGGCGGCGATGCTGGCCGGGTCCGCCAGATCATCAACAACCTGATCAGCAATGCGGTGAAATTCACCGAGAGCGGCGACGTTCGGCTGGACGTCAGCGAGGTCTCGCGGACGGTGGACGGCGTCGTGTTGAGGTTCGAGGTGACCGACACCGGACCTGGTATCCCGCTGACTTTCCAGCCCCACATCTTCGAGAATTTCGCGCAGGCCGACCAACGGAGCGTCCGCAGCCAGGCCGGCGCGGGACTTGGCCTTGGCATCGTGCGCCGCCTGGTGGAACTGATGGGCGGGACGATCCAGTTCGAGACGCAGCCCGGAATCGGCACCCGGTTCTGGTGCGATCTGCCGTTCGATACCGTCGATCCCGGCACGCTGCCGGCGCCTGAAACCGGTAGGACCCCGCTCAAAGGCACGAGACTGGCGGGCCTGCGCGTGCTCGTGGTCGATGACAGCGCCGTCAACCGCATGGTCGCCGTGCAGTACCTGGCCAGGGAGGGCGCAGCCTGCGAGGAAGCCGACAGCGGCGAGCGGGCGATCGCGGTGGCAGAGGACCGTGCCTTCGACCTGATCCTGATGGACATCGCCATGCCGGGCATGAACGGCGTCGATGCGTTCCGCGCCATCCGGTCGTCCCAGGGCGCGAACGCGAATACGCCGGCGATCGCCCTGACCGCCTACGCGTCGACCGGCAACAGACGCCGTTTCGCGGCCGTTGGAATGGACGGATTCGTGAGCAAGCCGGTCGGCGCCGAGACCCTCGTGACCGAAGTCCTGAGACTGCTCGGACGGCTGGATGAGCCGGCCTCGCCCGGCCCGGCCGTCGACACACCGGGCATCCTGGATTGGGCGACGATCGGGCAGCTGCAGACGGATCTCGGCGTCGAGGTCTATGAGCGCCTCGCCGGCGACTTCGCGGTGGAGGCGGCCCGGCGGGTCGATGCGATCGAAGCGGCGGCGCGGGATGGAAGGCTCGAACACCTGTCTCTCGAAGCCCACGCCCTCAAGGGGATGGGCGCCACGTTCGGGCTGTCGGCGCTCGCCGATCTGGCGCTTGTCCTCGAGGTGGCCGGCAGTTCGGCGGATAACGACGTGGCGCTGGGCCGGGTGGGCGAACTCCGCCCGCTGCTGGACGAGTCGCTGCGGATGCTGCGCGACCACGCGGCCTGACGCCGGCGCTTACCCGGCGTCTTCGTCCCAGCGCTCCATTTTCCGGTAGATCGTCGAGGGACTGATCTCCAGCGCCGCGGCGGCCCGGTTGACGTTGCCGCCACAGCGGGCGATCGCATCCTCGATCGTCCTTCGTTCGACGATCCAAAGCGGCGTGATTGGCATCGTTTCGGTCGGCAGGGACGTGCGGGCCTGCGCGGGGGACGGTGCGCGCGTCACGTCTTGCGCACCCTGAAGTCCGAGATCGCCGGGCGTGATCTCCTCGGTTTGTCCGAGGATGAGGGCGCTGTGGACCCTGTTCCGCAATTCGCGAACGTTACCAGGCCAGGAATAGTCCAGCAGGGCCTGCGCCGCGGCGGGACCGATCGCCCTCGGAGGCAGGCCTTCCTCACCGGCGAACTCGTTGACGAACGCCCGTGCCAGCAGGCCGATATCCTCGCCCCGCTCGCGCAAGGGCGGCATGTCGATGGGAATGACATGGAGGCGATAATACAGGTCTTCCCGGAAGCGCCCGGCGCGCACCTCCTCGAGCGGATCGCGGTTGGTCGCGCTGATGAACCGGATCGAGACCTTCCGCGCCTTGTCGTCGCCAACCCTGTTGTAGGTCTGCGTCTGCACGAAGCGAAGCAGCTTCGCCTGCAGCCCGATGTCCATCTCGCATATCTCGTCGAGGAATAGCGTTCCGCCATTGGCCCGCCCCGCCGCGCCCTCGCGGTCGGCGGTGGCCCCGGTGAACGCGCCTTTCACGTGGCCGAAGACTTCGCTTTCCATCAGGTCGTAGGGGATCGCGGCGCAGTTGATCGCCACGAACGGGCCGTTCTGCACCGCGCTCGCCTTGTGGATCGCCTGCGCGCACAACTCCTTGCCGGTGCCGCTTTCGCCGCGGATGAATATGGAGGCACGGCTGTTCGCGGCGCTCTCGATCGCCCGGTAGAGCGCCTGCATCGGCAGCGAGGCGCCCTGCAAGCCGTTCAGGCCGTCCCGCCCGAAGGCGCTGCGCAAGGTGCGGACCTCTTCCTCCAGCTTGCGGTGGGAGAGCGCGTTGCGGACGGTCGTCACCAGCCGGTCGGCGGTGAACGGCTTCATCAGGAAATCGAAGGCGCCGGCGCGCATGGCGTCGACCGCTGCGTTCACCGACCCATGAGCGGTCATGACGATGACCGGCGCCGCAAGGCCGGAGGCCTTCGCCTGCCGCAGGATCTCCATGCCATCCATGTCCGGCAGGCGCAGATCGAGCAGGATGACCGACGGGCTGGCTTCGCGGATGGCATCGAGCGCCTCCGCGCCGGTGGTCACCGGAACGACCGTCGCCTCAACCGGTCTCAGATACTCGCGATAGGCCGCCGACAGTGTCAGCGCGTCCTCGACGAGCAGGATCGTAATGCCAGGGTTCATTCTCTGGGCCGGATTGGCGCTCCCTAGGGGACTCGAACCCCTGTTTTCGCCGTGAGAGGGCGACGTCCTGGGCCACTAGACGAAGGGAGCTTAGGCCGCGAACAGGCGCACTAGATAGGCGGGATGGCCCCAGGCGATCAAGGGAAAAGTGGCCGATCAAGGGAAAAGTGCGGGCTCAGGCCAGCATGACGATGGCCACCGGATCGAACCGGCCGGCCGCCTCGTCGAGGCGGAAGGCCGCCAGGTCGCCGACCGTGCCTTCCGTCACCCCGGCGATCAGCCAGATCATGTCCGGCTCCCACGCCTGGGCGCGGTCGCGCTCGGAGGGCGCGGCGGGCGCGTCCGGGTGGGAATGGTAATGGCCGACGATGTCGCGGCCGGTGCCGCGCAACCTCTTCTGCAGCGTCAGGCGCAGGCGCAGGTCGATCTCGAAGCTGTCGCGGGGGCTGGCCGACAGGTTGACGCTTTCGGCGATCTCGTCGATCACCAGCCTGTCGCCTTCCCGGTGGCCGATCAGCAGGCCGCAGCATTCCTCGGGATAGGCGGCGCGGGCCGCCTCGCGGATGCGCTGCGCCATCTCGGGCGGCAGCCGGATCACGGTGCGCCCGGTGCAACACCAGGCACGAAACGCAGCGTGCCCAGCACCTTGCCGTTCTTGCGGTCGACCAGCATGACGGCGCGGCCTTCGGGCGTCTCGATCAGCACCTGGAGTTCCCTGCCGCCGCCCGTCACCGCGACGACGCTGGCGCCATGCGGGATCGGTATGTCCAATTCGCCAAGCGCCTTGCCCGGCGATGCGGCGCGAGGCTCATCGATCTGCTGTTCGGCGGCCCTCTTCTTGTCCAGCTTGGCGGCCTGCATGGCCATGCCGGCGACGATCACGCCCAGGCAGATCACGATCAGGATGCCCAGCCCGATCACGATGATCTTGAGCACGCGCTGCTTTTGGTCCACTTGTTCGCTCATGTCCCAGCTTTCCGATCAGACGGTCGAGACGATCATCGGCGATGCCGCGGCGGGCGACCGGCTCGACAAGGCGCTCGCCGCCGCCCTGCCCGACATGTCCCGCGCGCGAATCCAGCAGCTGCTCGCTGCCGGCCAGGTCGCGCGCATGGACGGCCCGGTGGCGCGAACCATAGACAACGCCTCCGCCAAGGTCAAACCGGGGGAACGCTACGTGCTCACCATCCCGCCCGCCGTCGAGGCCGCGCCGAAGGGCGAGGACATTCCGCTGACGGTGGTGTTCGAGGATGCCCACCTGATCGTCATCGACAAGCCGGCGGGGCTGGTGGTGCATCCCGCCGTCGGCCACGCGGGCGGCACCCTCGTCAATGCCCTGATCGCCCACTGCGGCGACAGCCTGTCGGGCATCGGCGGCGTCAAGCGCCCGGGCATCGTCCACCGCCTCGACAAGGACACCTCGGGGCTGATGGTAGCGGCCAAGACCGACGCCGCGCACAACGGCCTGGCCGCCCTGTTTCACGCACACAGTATCGAGCGGGCCTACAAGGCGATCTGCTGGGGCGCGCCGCGGCCGCGCGAGGGCACCATCGACACCCAGATTGGCCGCAGCACCAGCAACCGGCAGAAGCGGGCAGTGCTGAAGTCCGGCGGCAAGCACGCCGTTACCCACTATGCGGTGGAGGCGGTATATGGCGACAGGCTGGCGCCGGTTGCCAGCATGATCGAATGCCGGCTCGAAACCGGGCGCACCCATCAGATCAGGGTGCACATGGCCCATATCGGGCACACCGTGATCGGCGACCCCATGTACGGCGCCGGACGCCGGGCCAAGGGCCTGATGCCGGACGCGCAGGAGTTCCTCAAGACCTTCAACCGCCAGGCGCTGCATGCCGGGGTGCTGGGGTTCGAGCATCCGGTTACCGGCAAGCTCTTGAACTTCGAAAGCGAGCTCCCAACTGACATGGATGCGCTGGCGCGGGTGCTGTCCGCCTGATTCCGGCGCTTGCGATGGATCAAAAAGGTTCGTCGGGGGGTTTAGGGGTGGAGTTGGCGTTTCCCGCGCCGTCCCCTAGAATAGTAAGATGAACGAGAGATCCGAGATGTCGTCCGCACAGCTCCCGGCCCTGCTCAGCCCGGAAGGTAGCCTGTCGCGCTACCTGCAGGAAATCCGCAAGTTCCCCATGCTGACGCAGGAGGACGAGTACATGCTCGCCCGCGCCTGGAAGGAGCATGGCGATACCGACGCCGCCCACAAGCTGGTGACCAGCCATCTGCGCCTGGTGGCCAAGATCGCCATGGGCTACCGCGGCTACGGCCTGCCGCTGGGCGAGCTGATCTCCGAGGGCAATGTCGGCATGATGCAGGCGGTGAAGCGCTTCGATCCCGAAAAGGGTTTCCGCCTCGCCACCTATGCCATGTGGTGGATCCGCGCCTCGATCCAGGAATATGTGCTGCGCTCGTGGTCGCTGGTGAAGATGGGCACCACGGCGGCACAGAAGAAACTGTTCTTCAACCTGCGGCGCATCAAGGGCCAGATCGAGGCCATCGAGGAAGGCGACCTGAAGCCCGAGAACGTGGCCGAGATCGCCCGCCGCCTCGGCGTCAGCGAGGACGAGGTCGTCTCCATGAACCGGCGCCTGACCGCGCCGGACAGCTCGCTCAACGCGCCGCTGCGCGACGAATCCGACAGCGAGTGGCAGGACATGCTGGTCGACGAGGACATGGACCAGGAAGAGCGGCTGGTGGAGCGCGACGAGCTGTCGCTGCGCCAGCAGCTTCTCGGCGACGCCATGTCGGTGCTGAACGACCGCGAGAAGCACATCCTGACCGAGCGCCGCCTGAAGGAAGAGCCGGCGACGCTGGAGGATCTGAGCCAGCAATACAACATCTCGCGCGAGCGGGTCCGCCAGATCGAGGTCCGCGCCTTCGAGAAGCTGCAGAAGGCGATGAAAAACGCCATGAAGGACCGCCAGATCGCCGCCGGCGAGCAGCGGTCGCTCGGTGCCTGATCTCGCGTGAGCCAAACGCCTGGTTGACTGCGGCGCGACGCTTCGGTCTGATCCCCGGATAGCCTCAGTCATGTTGTGCGGCCATGAAGCGCACGGGCACCATCATCAGGTTCAATGAGGAAAAGGGCTTCGGCTTCATTGCGCCGGACACCCGGACGGGCGACCTGTTTTTTCACGTCTCGGCCATAACCGGCGACAGGACAGGGCTCGCCGCGGGCGAAGCAGTCCGGTTCGAGTTGGGCCTCGACAAACAAGGACGCATCCAGGCGAAGCGTGTCCAACGATCCGCGGCAAAGCGATGGGACCGGCGCGTCCTGGACGCCTTGTTGCTGGCGAACCTCTTTTTTGCCGCCATGGCGATATTGGCCAAACTCAGCCATGTGTCATGGTGGGTGCCTGGCACCTATGCGCTCATGTCGGTCATCTCGTTCTCGGCATATGCGAGCGACAAGAGCAGCGCCCGCGCCGGAGATCGGAGAACGTCCGAGGCAACACTTCACATGCTGGATCTGTTGGGAGGCTGGCCAGGCGGCATGCTTGCGCGGCAAGTGTTCCGGCACAAGAGCCGGAAGGTGTCCTTCCGTATCGATTCAGGGCTGATCGTCGCCTTCCACATGGTCGTTTGGGTGCTGGTCCTGGTGGTGCTTCCCGCGTGGTTGCCCGGTGTCCCGTGGCAGGGACTTATCGGGCCACAATAAGACTACCACTAGAACGGGCGCACCAGGCTGCGACGCTCGGCGCCCTTCACGCCCCGGCTGCGGAGCTCGGCGAGCAGCTGCTGGAAACCGGTCCGGAATTTCGACAGGTAGAGCCGGCCCGCCGACGTGCGCAGATAGGTCCCCATGATCGGGTGGTCCACCACCTGCTCGACCTGCTCCCAGGGCACCAGATGACTTCCGGTGATCTGGCGGAACAGGATTCCATCGGCTCCGAAGCGCACCCCGATGAAGAACATGCCGTAGATCGCCCATCCGATGATGATGAACAGCAATGCGCCGAGTACCGGCACGGCCGCCGTGCCCAGGTCCCACGGATAGGGATCCATCGCCAGCAGCACCGCCAGCCAGATCAGCGACAGGCAGAACGCCGCGCTGCAGATGCCCAGCACCATCAGCCCCATGGTAAGCCCGAGCACGGTCCTGCCGTCCGGGTCGATCTCCGGCGGCCGAAGGCTGGCGCGTCTCAGCATCACCAGAAAGAACGGTGACAGGATCGCCGTCAGTACGACAGTCCCCAGCGCGATGAACAGGCCCATATTCCTACCGTTGGCTCGGCGTGAACTCGATATGCAGTTCCTTCAGTATCCGCAAATGATAGTTCGGCAGGTGGCGCAGGTCATTCCTGCCCTCGGCCAGCCAGACATCCTCGATGCGGTCGACGAAAGCCTTGAAGCCCCAGTAAAGCTCCCGTCTCGCCAATGGTGCGCCCAGGCAGTGGTGAACGCCAGAACTGAATCCCAGGTGTGAGCCGGCGTTCTTGCGCTCCAGGTCGATCTCGTGCGGGCATTCGAAATGCCGCGGGTCCCGGTTGGCGGCGGCAAAGCGTACCTGGACGATTGATCCCTTGGGGATCTTCACGCCCTGGATTTCGGTGTCCTTCACCGCCATGCGCGTCAGCCCCTGCACCGGCCCTTCCAGCCGAACCACTTCCTCGCAGAAGGTCTTGAGATATTTGTCCGGATCCGACTTGAGCTTGCGCCAGACATCCGGGTTGCGCGCCAGCATCATGATGCCGGCCGACAGCGCGTTGGTGGTGGTCTCCGAGCCGCCGACGAAGGTGTCCTGCATCATGTGAGCGTGCAGCTCGTTGTCGTTGAGCGGCCGGCCCCATTCGGGAATGACGTTGTTCACCAGATCCGACAGCAGCGTGCCGTCAGGCTGTTTGCGCAGCTGCTCGAACATGGGCTGGAAGAAATGCTGGGCTTCGATTTCCATGTCGGTGGCCCATAGCACCTCCTCTTCGGACAGGCCGATGCCCTTGCCCTTGATCCAGGCGTCGGTCCAGCGCTTGATAGTCCAGACATGCTCGTCGGCGGCGCCCATCTGGCGGCAGATAACGATCAAGGGCAGCGGGATGGCGAACTGCTTCACATATTCGCAGCGTCCGTCGGCGACGAAGCTGTCCATCAGTTCGTAGGCGAGGCCCGACACCAACGGCTCAAGGTCCTTGATCCGGCCGGCGCGGAACGCCTTGTCGAAGGTGGCCCGCATCTGCGCGTGGTTGGGATCGTCGCGGGCCGCGAGTGACGGCGCCGGCACCCAGCCCTTTTCCAGAAACCGTTCATAGGCCTTGCGGGCCGGGCCGGTCAGCGCGTCGTGGTCGTGCTCGGTGCGCCAGTTGCTGAAAGTATCCGTGTCCTTCAGCACCGCGCGCAGATCGTCGTAGCGGCTGACCACATACATGCCGGTCGCCGGATCGCGCCACACCGGCGCCTCCTCGAGCAGCAGTTCATAGGTGGGATAGGGACACTCCAGCACCTCGGCGTCGGCCAGCGCGGCGTCAGCCACGGTCGCCGGGCGCACTGGATCGTCCATGCGGTTGATTGGTTTCATCGGTTCCTCCCCGACCGCAGCATAGCACGAAGGCTAGCCACCGGAAGCGGAGGCCGTCACCTGTCGGAAGGGACAGGTTGACCAACTTGACCAACACACCGAAGCACCCCATATTCGTGACAGAAGAGCGGTGGTGTCATGACGGTCCAGTACAACCTCTACGAAGCCAAGACCAAACTCTCGGAACTGGTCGAGAAGGCCGCCGCGGGCGAGGAGATCATCATCTGCAAGGCCGGCAAGCCCCGCGCCCGGCTGGTAGCCCTGCCCGAGCAACGCAAGGAGCCCCGCAAGGGCGGCTTCCTGAAGGGCAAGATCTGGCTTGCTGACGATTGGGACGCTCCACTTCCCGACGACATCCTGGGGATGATGGAAGGTGAGCGGGACCCATGGCTTAATGAGAAGAAGGATTGAGCGGCCGGTTTCTGCTCGACACTCACATCTTCATCTGGTGGGCGGATGAACCTGCACGGTTGTCCCGTCGTACCCGCGAACTCCTCGAAGCACCCGAAAACGACCTTTACCTGAGCATCGCCTCCGCATGGGAAATCGCGATCAAGGAAGCGGTGGGGAAACTTAGTTTGGGCGCAACCGTCTACTATGCCGTCGACAAGGCGGGGGTCGAACTGCTGCCTATCTCGCTCAACCATATCGAGAGGACGAAGCAGCTTCCCTTGCTGCACCGCGACCCGTTCGATCGAATGCTCGTG
>CAMBYA010000060.1 GCA_945872035.1 Rhizobium sp. Q54 | reverse complement strand
CTCTTGCCGTTGGTGCCGGTGACGGCGACGGTCGTCTCCGGCTGGCCGCCGAAGAAGCGGGCAGCCATCAGCGCCAGGCGGCGGCGCGGATTGGGGTCGGTGACGACATAGACGTCGCGCTCGGCGATCTCCGCCTCCGGATCGGTGAGCACGGCGACGGCGCCTTTGGCGATCGCCTGGGAAACGAAGTCCGCGCCCTTGCTGCGGGTGCCCGCCAGCGCGGCAAACAGGTAGCCGCCCTGTACCGTTCGGCTGTCCGAGGACAGGCCACGGATGTCGATGCGCGCGGCGTCGCCGTTGCGGTCGATGAGTTCAGACAGCCTCACGAGCGCACCTCCGGCTGGATGTACTGCATGATCTCGTGGGTAACCGGGTGGGTGGGCTCGTCCGACGGCGGGACGCCGAGCATGGGTGCGATGCGCTCGACCAGACGCTTGGTCGCGGGCGCGGCGGTCCAGCCGGCGGTGGCATAGCCGTAGGTCTTCTTGGTGCCCTTGGGCTCGTCGAGCATCACCACGGTGACATAGCGCGGATTGATCGACGGGAAGATCGCGGCAAAGGATGACACCAGCGACTTCTTGCGGTAGCCGCCGCCGCCCGCCTTTTCGGCGGTGCCGGTCTTGCCGCCGACCAGATAGTGCGGCGCCTCGGCCTGGCGGCCGGTGCCCTTTTCCACGACCAGGCGAAGCAGGCCCTGCATCTTCACCGCGGTCTCCTGCGACACCACGCGCTCGCCCGCGGGCTTGTAGCCGGGCGGCATCTTCAGCACGGTAACCGGGTGCAGCACGCCGTCGCCCGCGACCGCGGCATAGGCGGCGGCCAGCTGCAGGCCGGTGATCGACAGGCCATGACCGAACGAGATGGTCATGGTGTTGATTTCCTTCCACTGGGCAGGCAACAGCGGCGCACCGGTTTCCTTCAGCTCCACATGCGGCCGGTCCATGAAGCCGAGCTTGCGCAGGAACGTCTTCTGGCCCTCGGTGCCCACGTCGAGCGCCATCTTCACGGTGCCGATGTTCGACGAGTACATGAAGACTTCGGGCACGCTCAGCCAGCGATGCTTGGGATGATCGTCGTTGATGGTGAAGCGTGAGATGCGGATCGGGTTGGTGGCGTCGTAGCTGTCGCGGAACCCGGCCTTTCCCGCCTCCAGCACCATCGCCATGGTGAACGCCTTGAAGGTCGAGCCCCATTCGAACACCGCGTGGCTCATGCGGTTGATGAGTTCCGGATTGTTGGCGATGTTTCCAGGCTCGTTGGGATTGAAGTCCGGGAGACTGACCATGGCGATGATCTCGCCGGTGTGGATGTCGAGCACCAGGCCGCCGCCACCGAGAGCCGAGAATTCCTCTACGGAAGCGGCGATCTCATTGCGCAGCGCATGCTGGACGCGCACATCGAGGGCCAGGCGCAACGGTTCGCCGCGGGGGCCTTCCTTGCGCATCCGGTCGTCGAAATAGCGCTCGACGCCAGCGAGGCCGCGGCCGTCCACGTTGGTGTAGCCGATCATGTGGGCGGCCAGGTTGCCGTGCGGATAGACGCGTTCCACCTCGCGCTGGAAACCGATTCCCGGAAGGCCCAGGCGATTGACCGCGTCGTATTCGGCGGGCGTCACCTTGCGCTTGACCCAGATGAACTTGGAGTCGGAGCTGAACTTGCGCTCCAGCAGGTCGGCCGACACGCCCGGCAGGACGCCAGCCAGCTTTAGCGCCGAGTCGTGGGCGTTCAGTACTTTCGGGATCTGGGCGTAGACCGAAATCGCCGTCAGATCGGTGGCGAGCAGCACGCCGTTGCGGTCGACGATGTCCGCGCGCGGCGCCACATCCATAGCCGCCGCCAGCACACGCTTGTCGGTGACTTCCCCGCTGAGCAGGCCCAGGTCGACGAGCCGTAGCGAAATAGCGGCGAATACCAGCGCGAAAACGGCCATGGCGACGCGTACCCGGCCGCGCGCATTGTCCACCGCACGCTTGCCGACTCCGTCGAACTCGATGGTGGTGATGTGCCTCACTGGACATCCTCCATCGGCGCGGCGCCTGCCGTGGTGTTGGCGACGGGAACGAGCGGCGCGCCGGCAACCACCGGCGACACAGCGGCGGCCGGCGTCGGTGCTCCAACGGGCGTCGCCTGCGAGGGCGCCGGCTTGACGGCCGCCTCGCTCGTGTCGATGGCGGGCTGCGGCGCCAGTATCTCATCCATGGGCTTCAGCCGCAGGTCGGCGACATCGCCGACCTGGCGCGCCACGGTGGGCTGCAGCACGAGGAATTTCTGCGCCAGCTTCTGCAGCCGGTCGGGGCGGCTGAGATAAGCCCACTCGGCTTCCAGCACCTTGATGGCGCGGCGGTCTTCTTCCATCTGGGCGCGCAGGCCGTTGGCGTGGTCCTGCAGGTCCTCCACCTCGTATTTCAGGTTGTAGAGGCCATAGGACACGACGATCAGCACGCACAAGGTAATCAGGGTGATCGAGCGCTTCATGCCGCGCGCCTCCCGTCATCGGGCCAGGCGTCGTTCGCCGTGCGGATGGCGGCGCGCAGGCGGGCAGAGCGCGCTCGCGGATTGGCATCTGTCTCCGCGTCCGTCGGCTTGACGGCGCCGCGCGCGGTCAGGCTGAAGCTGGGAGCGAGACGGCCGGGCTGTTCCGGCAGATGGCGCGAGGTGGAGGGCGCCATGCCGCCCCGTTCGCGCAGGAAGTTCTTCACGATCCGATCCTCGAGGGAATGGAACGAGACGACCGCGAGCCGGCCTTCGGGCGCCAGCAACCGCTCGGCCGCGCGCAGGCCCATCTCGAGTTGGCCCAGCTCGTCGTTCACATGGATGCGCAGCGCCTGGAAGGTGCGGGTCGCCGGGTGCATCTTGTGCGGCAGCACGCCGCCCGAGACGCCGGCGACAATTTCGGCCAGTTCAAGGGTGCGGGTGATCGGCTTGGTCTTTCGGGCAGCGACGATGGCGCGGGCGATGCGGCGCGAGTTCCGCTCCTCGCCATAGAGCCAGATGATGCGGGCGATCTCGGCCTCGTCCTCGTTGTTGACGAGCTCGGCGGCATCGGGCGCGTCGGACTCGCGGCCCGCCATGCGCATGTCGAGCGGGCCGTCCTTCTGGAACGAGAAGCCGCGCTCGGCATCGTCGAGCTGCATGGACGACACGCCGATGTCGAAGGCGACGCCCTGGACGGCGGTGACGCCGGCACGGTCCATCAACTCGATCATGTCGCCGAACTTTCCATCGACGAACGTGAAGCGCCCCGGAAATTCGGCGCTGATGACGGCGGCGCGGGCCGCTGCGGTGGGATCGCGGTCGATGCCGTAGACCACGCAGGGCGCAGCATCGAGGAAGCCGCGCGTGTAGCCGCCCCAGCCGAAGGTTGCGTCAATGACGGTCTCGCCCGCCCGCGGCGCGATGGCGTCGACCACTTCGCGCAGCATGACGGGGGCATGGCGGCCGGTGTCATTCATGCGCGTCCCCGCGCCTGGTCCTGCCCAGCGAAATGGCTTTGGCGACGATGGCCGAGCTCGGCTTGATCCGGGTCTCGAACTCGGCATGGCGCTCCGGATCCCAGATCTGGAACGACTTGCCGCGGCCGACGAACACCGCGCTGTCGGTGATGCCGGCGGTCTCGATCAGGTAGGGCGGTAGGATGACGCGGCCTTCCGGGTCAAACGGCAGCACGCGCGCCTTGCCCATCAGATAGCCCAGCGCGTCATACTCCTCGGACAGCGGCGAGTATTGATCCATGGCTTCGGCCAGCTCGTCCATGCGGCTGCGGTCCCAGCCCTCGATACAGGCGTGCTCGGTATGGGGGAAGGCGACGAAGCCGTTCAAATGCTCCAATTCGGCGCGGAACGACGCAGGGACGGATACCCGCCCCTTCTTGTCCACCTTGTTGGCATATGACGACAGAAACAGCGGCACGGCCGCCCCCCACGATCTACCTGCGTTTCACACCCTCACCCCACCGTTGATTCGGGCCGACTCAGCTTGGCCGGCGGCGTCTCTCCTTGGGACATTATGGGATACCATGGGGAAACATGGGTGGTCAATGGGATGTGCCCCCGCAAGTGCTGAATCACAAGTAATTGAAGCTGTGGGTGACAGGGATTTTCTCTGGGTCTAAAGAAGAAGGAGCAGTCGAGTCGCGCGGTGCGCCTCATCCGGCGGCTGATCCCATCTCAATTTGTTCATTTTTTGTTCGCTTTCGGCCGGTGCGACGACCGGATTCCCGCGGGGACCCGCTGTCGGCGGTCGATGGCATTTCGAGGGGAGAGCCGTTCCATGGAGTCATTCCAGGAAGTCCTGGACAACAGCCGCACGTTCTTCGACGACGTGCTGTTGCCGCGTATCGCCGACTACCTGCCCATGACTTTGGAGCCGACGGAGGCCATGAACCGGGTCGCCAACCGGGCGCTGGGCGCGGGTTTCACCGCGTCCATGATGTTCCCGTCGGTGAAGCGCCAGCAACTCGACTTCCGGCTCGCCATCATCCAGTTGCTCAACGAGCCCATCGAAGACATGGACGAGGCGCTGCAATACGCCGAGGCCGCCGTCCAGGACATGGAGACGCTGAAGAACGCGCGGACGCTGAACCGTCCCGAGGGACCCTACTGCCTGTTCATGCTGTCGGGCGCCTACCCGGCCGAGACGCGCGGCAAAAGCCCGGACGACCTGCGCGCCGTGTTCGCCGAGCGCCACTGGGTATCGCTGACCGCCTTCGAGTACATGGCGATCCAGCGTGTCCGCGCCACCCACACGCGCGAGCATGGCTTCGACCGCAACGGCCCCATGGGCCAGCCGATGTGGCTGCTCGACACCATGGTCGGCCCGCGCGGCACCGCCTACGGCTTCTGGGATACGGCGACACGCGCGGTCAATCTCGGCTGGTCATCGTCCGACGAGCCCATGGACCGCTTCGGCGCACATCCCGCGATGGTGGTGGAAATCCCGGAGGATTGAGGGTTATTCGGCCAGTTCGAACCCGTGGCTCACCGGCAGATCCCGTGAGGACCCGCCGAAATGCGCGACAAACCTGCCAGGCTCGGCCGACCAGCCCGGCAGATGCACGTCGTAGAACGACAGGTCGCGCGGCGTCAGGGTGAACTCGAGGGTCTGCCTCTCTCCCGGCTCCAGCGCCACCTTGCGGAAGCCCTTCAGTTCGCGCAGTGGCCGTGCCTCGGATGGCGCCAGTTGCTCGACATAGAGCTGGACGACCTCCTTCCCCGGCCGATCACCCGTATTGACGACCTCGACCGACACGGTGAAGGTCTCGCCCTGCTTCACCGCCGCCGGGCCACGCGCGTTCGCATAGCCGAATGTCGTGTAGGACAGGCCGAAGCCGAACGGGAACAGCGGCTCCACCTTGGCCTTGTCGTAATAGCGGTAGCCGACAAAGACACCCTCGCCATAATTGGCATCGCGCCTGCCCGGGTAGTGGATGAAGGTGGGATTGTCCTCCAGCCGCTTCGGCACCGTGTGCGGCAGCTTGCCCGAGGGATTGACCTCGCCCAGCAGCGCGCGGGCGATGGCGTGGCCACCCTCCTGACCCGGCAGCCATGCCGCCATCAGCCCCTTCACCTTGTCGAGCCAGGGCAGCGTCACCGGCGCGCCGTTCTGCAGCACCACGACGGTATTCGGGTTGGCGGCGGCGACCGCCTCCACCAGCGCGTCCTGGTCACCCCATAGCGCCATGCCGGGACGGTCGAAACCCTCGCCGTCCGTCGAGCGCGAGACGCCGACGAAGACCACGGCGACGTCCGCCGCACGCGCCGCCTCGACCGCCTGGGCGATGGTCCCGGGTGGCTTGCGCGCGCCGACCTTGAAGATGCGCATCAGGTCGGACTGGGTGCTGTAGTCGATCTCGATCCGGTAGGAACGGCCGCCCTCCAGCCTGATGCTGCCCTTGCCGCGCTTCATCTTGACCACTTCGAAATGAGCGAAGCTCTCCTGCTCGGTCGAGCGTCCGGCCACCGGAAAGCCGTCGATGCGGACCTCGGCCCAGGTATCCGGACGGTGGCTGCATTCGACGATGAAGTCGTAGTCGCCGGTCCGGTCGGGCCACAGGAAGCCCTCCCACCGCACCGAGAACGAGCCCCGCTCGGTAGGCGCGACCGCGTCGTGGAACCCGAACTTGTGCAGGTAGGGCTCGCCCTGTTCGAACACGACCGGCCCCTGGAAGTCGGCAGCCCGGTAGTATCTGGCCTTGAGACCGTGCTGGCTGCGGTCCGTGTCCGGACTCAGCATGCGCCGGTCGATCAGCGGCACCTCGGGCTCGTTGTCGACTCCGGGCGCATGGATCAATTGGACAGCATCGCCGGCGATGGCCCGCAGGCCATCCAGCGGCGTCGCCTCGCGGAATGGGATTACATGCGCGCTGCCATTGCCCTGGATGATGGGTTCATCCGCGTTGGGTCCGATCACCGCGATGGTCTTCAACTTCGCGGCGTCGAGCGGCAGGATGCCGTCGTTCTTCAGCAGCACGATGGCTTCCTCGGCCACGGACTGGGCGATGCGCCAGTGCCGCCCGGTGTTGATCTCGGCCTGGCCCTTGGCCTCGATCGCCCGCAGGATCAGCCGCAGCATGCGCCGCGCCGCCTCGTTGACTGTCTTGGGCGACACTGCGCCGTCATTGACCGCCTCGACCAGCCGCTGGCCGAAATGCCATGCCGGGCCGGGCATCTCCATATCGAGTCCGGCGCTGACCGCAGTGCTGGAATGGGTCGCGCCCCAGTCGGAGATCACCACGCCGTCGAAGCCCCATTCCTGCTTGAGCACCTGGTTGAGCAGCCAGGGATGTTCGCTGGCATGGATGCCGTTGACCCGGTTGTAGGCGGCCATCACCGTCCAGGCGCCACCCTGCTTCACCGCCTTCTCGAACGCCGGAAAGTAGATCTCGCGAAGGGTACGCTCGCTGGCGTTGGAGCTGCCGCGCAGCCGCTCATGTTCCTGGTTGTTGGCGGCGTAGTGTTTCACCGACACGCCGACGCCCTCCCCCTGCACGCCTTCGACGAACGCCAGCGCCAGTTCGCCCGTCAGCACCGGGTCTTCCGAATAGGTCTCGAAATTTCGCCCGCCCAGCGGCGTGCGCTGGATGTTGATGTTCGGACCCAGCAGGATATTCACGCCGGAGGCCCGCGCTTCGCGCGCCATGGCGGCGGCGGCCTCGCGGATGCGTTCGGGATTCCAGGTTGCGCCCATGGCGACGCCGACGGGGAACGTGGTCGATGGTTCGCTCTGGGTCGAGCGGTAGCCGTTGGGACCGTCGGCCATGCGGATCGATTCCAGGCCGACGCGCGGGATGGCGACCGTGGTCCAGCCGTCGGCGCCGGCGAGCAGCGCCGCCTTTTCATCGAGCGTCAGCCTGTGCAGCAGGTCGTCGACGCGGTCGTCCAGCGTTGCGAATGTTTGCGACACCGCGCCCTCCCCATCCAAAGCGTACAGCGCGCATGATGGTGGATGGCTGCGCCGGCGTCTACAGACCGAGGCGGCTCCATTCGATGACAGGGCAACGGTCCATCACCACCAGCAGGCCGGCGGCGCGGGCCTTTGCAGCAGCGTCCTCGTTGATCACGCCGAGCTGCATCCAGACCGATTTGGCGCCCACTTCAATGGCGCGGTCGACCACCGGCGGGATGAACTCCGGGCGGCGGAAGCAGTCGACCATGTCGATGGGCACGGGAATCTCACCCATGTCGGCCAGGATGGTCTTGCCCTGCACCACCTCGCCCGCCGAGGTCGGATTGACCGGATAGACGTCGTAGCCATGCGAGATCAGAAAGCTCATGACGCCGTAGACCGGTTTGAACCGATCCGTGCCCGCGCCGATCACCGCGATGGTCCTGGTGTCGCGCAGGATGCTGGCGATCGCGCCGTCGGTCGGGTTGGTGAATGCCATCAGCTGTCCTTCCAGTGCGGGTGGCGCTTCTCGACAAACGCGCCGATGCCTTCCTCTGCGTCGTCGAAACCCATGTTCTCGACCATCGCCTCGGCCGCTAACGCATAGGCGTCGGCAAGGTTCATCGGCAGCTGCCGGTAAAAGCCGTGCTTGCCGAAGCGCAGGACCTTTGCCGACTTGGCGGCGAGCTGCGCCGCCAGCGCATGAGTGGCGCTTTCCAGCTCCGCGGCCGGCACCACCCGGTTGACCAGCCCGATGTCGTGGGCGCGCTGCGCCGGGATCATGTCGCCGGTCAGCAGCATGTCCATGGCATGCTTGGGCGCCACGTTGCGCGACAGTGCGACCATCGGCGTCGAGCAGAACAGGCCGATGTTGACGCCCGGCGTGGCGAAGCGGGAATCGTCGGCGGCCACCGCGAGATCGCAGGACGCGACGAGCTGGGCGCCCGCCGCCGTCGCCACGCCATGGACGCGGGCGATCACCGGCTGGGGCAGCGCCACGACCGCCTGCATCAGCTGGGCGCAGCTTTCGAAGGTCAGCCGCACGAAGTCCGGATCGTCGATGCGCGCCCGCAGCTCCCGCAGGTCGTGGCCGGCGCAGAACGCCGGGCCAGCGCCGGCGATGACCAGCACGCGCACGCTGTCGTCCTCGGCGATGGCGGAAAGAGCGTCCATCATGGCGCCCATCAGCTCGAGGCTCAGCGCGTTGCGCGCCGGGCCGCGGTTCATGGTCAGGGTGGTGACGCCTTCGGGCGTGTCGGCGCGCAGCAGCACGGCTTCGTTGATGCTCATGGTCTTCTCCTAGCGCAACGGCCTGAACGTGGCCCTGATCTCGTCCACGACCGCTTCCGGCTCCTCGGCGGCGGCGAAATGGCCGCCCATGGGATGCTCCTTGCGGTAGCGCACGTCGAACTGCTGCTCCGCCTCGGTCGACAGGCTGCGGCCAACGTCGTGCTCCATATAGGTCAACCCCGTCGGCACGTTGACCAGCGGCGTTCCGGAATGGGAGGGCTGCCAGGGATATCGGCCCGCCTCGGCATAAAGCCGCGCCGACGTCACGAAGGTGTCGGTGAACCAGTAGAGCGACGTGGTCGTCAGCAGGAAGTCGCGGGTGAACGCCTGTTCCACGTCACCGTCATTGGCGCTCCAGGCGCGGCGCCGCTCGACCAGCCAGGCCAGCAGGCCAACGGGCGAATCATGCAGCGCATAGGCCAGCGTCTGTGGGTCGAGCATGTGGACCGCCACGTGGCTGGCGATCCGCCGCTGGATGCCGATCAGCTTTTCCCGGGTCTCGGGCGGCAGGTCGTCGGGCACCAGCTTGCCGCCGGTCACGTCCCAGGGCCGCTGGTTCCCCCAATGGGTCAGCCGCGGCGTGCTGGTCAGGTGGATGCCGATCAGGTCATCCGGGTATTTGTGGCCGAGCTGGGCGGTGGTGGTCGCGCCCCAGTCGCCGCCCTGCGCGCCGAACCGCTTGAAGCCGAGCTTTTGCGTCATCAGCTTGTGGATCGGGTCGGCGGCGCGCCACGCGTTCATGCCGGCGCGCATCAGCGGCGACGAGAACCCGAAACCCGGCATGGACATGACGATGACTTCGAACGAATCGTTGGGGTCGCCGCCGAACGCCGCCGGATCCGCCAGCGGCCGGATCAGTTCGTGGTAGTCCCAGAAGGTCCACGGCCAGCCATGGGTCATCACCAGCGGGATCGGGTTCGGTCCCTTGCCCGGCTCGCGGATGAAGTGCAGCGGGATGCCGTCCACCTCGGTGCGGTAGTGGCTGAAACTGTTGATGGCGGCTTCCTGGGCCCGCCAATCGTAGCCGTTCAGCCAGTAATCGACCAGTTCGCGCATGTAGTCGCCATTGGCGCCATAGCGCCAGTCGTCATTGGCCATGTCGTGCGGCCAGTTGGCGTTGCGCAGCCGGCGCTTCAGTTCGTCAAGCCTGGCGTCCGGTATGGCGACCTTGAACGGTTGAACGGTCATGCATGCTCTCCCCAGAGTTTCGGCGACCGATAGTACGGCAGATTGGATGAAGCGCCAGATGGCCTGTAAGCCGGGTTCTGTACCCGCGAGCGGGCGATGACCATTCCTCTAGGCGTACCGTTGCCGGCACGCTCGTGCAACCTACCCGGGCGGCGCGTCGGAAACGCTGCATGTGCCGCCCCTATTCGGTCTTGCTCCCGGTGGGGTTTACCGTGCCGTCCCTGTTGCCAGGTCCGCGGTGCGCTCTTACCGCACCCTTTCACCCTTACCTGCCGCGAACGGCCGGCGGTTTGCTTTCTGTGGCACTTTCCCTGGGGTCGCCCCCGCCGGGCGTTACCCGGCACCGTATTTCCG
>CAMBYA010000059.1 GCA_945872035.1 Rhizobium sp. Q54 | reverse complement strand
GGGCCTGATCCCGGTTTCGGGCCGGTGCTTTTTCCCTTGACCGAAATCAATGCCCGGACAGGCGGCGGCGCGCACCGTTTCGACGTCTTCTAGCGATGGAGCGCACGATGCCACACGACGAAATGGTTCTGGTCATCCCCGTTCTGGTGTTCACCTTCCTGGTGATGGGCTGGATCGTCACCCAGTTACGCGGTTACATGAAGCGGCGGGAGGAAATTCTGGAGTCCTGGGAGAAGCCCCAGGAGGAAGCGGAGCACTATATCCACCGGCAGGCTGCCTGAACCCGCGCCACCGCGCGCATCTTTCCTGAGGCCCGCCCGGGGATCGGGGCATAGAACTTCTTGTTGCCCGGCACCAATATGAGGCAATCTGACGTCGTTCCGAGCCAACGGCCCGGAAGAAAGGACGTCAGGGGTGCAAGGATCAGCCCAAACGATTTCACCGCTCAGGATAGTCCCGCGCTCGGGACTGTGCGATGCGTGCCAGGTGCGCGGAGTCGCCGCCTGCTCCGCGCTGGACAATAACGAACTCCAGCGGCTCGCCTCGATCGTAACGGAAAAAAAGTACGACGCAGGTGCGACGATTTTCGAGCAGGGCGACGAGCCGGCCTACATCTTCAACCTTACCTCCGGCCATGTCAGGCTCGCGAAGACGCTGGCGAACGGGCGCCGGCAGATCATCGGGTTTGTCTATCCGGGCGGCATGCTGGGCCTGGCCACCCACGGCGCCTATGTCTGTTCGGCCGAGGCGATCGGCCCGGTCAAGCTGTGCCGCTTTCCCCGCGATAGGCTGCTGGCACTGCTCGACGAACTGCCGCCGCTCAAGACGAGGCTCCTCGACATCGCCGCCGATGAACTCGGCGATGCGCAGGAACAGATGCTGCTGCTTGGCCGCAAGACCCCGCTGGAGCGAGTCGCGTCCTTCCTGTGGCGGCAATACCAGGAGGCGATCCGCTGCGGGCAGACCAAGCCGAGCATCGATCTGCCGATGGGGCGGACCGACATCGCCGACTATCTCGGCACGACCATCGAGACGGTGAGCCGCACCTTCACCCGGCTCCGCAACGACGGACTGATCAGGCTCGAGCACGCCAACAAGGTGATCATTCTGGACGCGCAGGGCCTCGAGGAAATCGCCGAAGGCCTCTGACGCAAGCGCCCGACAAAGGCGTTTCCCAGGCGGGCGCTTCGCGGATTTCTGCCGCCTCCGCCTCCTCTCCTCATTTTTTCAGCACGCGCGCTTGATTCAAATCAATGCCCGGTCGGCGCAGTCGGACCATCAAGGACGCACCACCTATCGTGAGGAGTGCGGGCATGGTTGCGATCGTAAGGGTTAAGGAAAGTGTGTGGACGCCGGTAGAGAAGGCGCCCGAACCGGCAATGGGGTCCGAGGTCATCCCGAAGGACCGCTACATCTCGCCGGAGTTCATGAAGCTCGAATGGGAGCGGATGTGGACCAAGGTCTGGCTCATCGGCTGCCGCGAGGAGGAAATCCCGGAGGTCGGCGACTACGTGACCACCGAGATCGGCGAGGAGTCACTGCTGATCGTGCGCGGTGAGGATGGCAAAGCGCGGACGATGTACAACATCTGCAATCACCGCGGCAACCGGGTGAAGTTCGACGGGTGCGGCAACTCCCAGTCGCTCGTCTGCGCCTATCATTTCTGGGAATACGACCTGACCGGCAAGCTGATCAACGTGCCGGACGAGCAGGATTTCCACCAGGGCTGCCCGTCCGGGAAGCTGAGCCTGAAAACCGTCCGCACCGAAAGCTGGGGCGGATTCGTGTGGTTCAACCTGAACCCCGACGCCGAGCCGCTGTCGGAGTATCTCGGCCCCATCCAGAAGCATCTGGATCCCTACAATCTCCAGGACATGTACACGACCATGGACGTGACCGTGGAGTGGGACTGCAACTGGAAAACGTCCGTCGACGCCTTCAACGAGGTCTACCACGTCCAGGGCATCCATCCGGAGCTGTTCTACACCATCGACGATGTCGACGTGCAGATCGACCTCTATGAGCGCCACAACCGCTATCTGGTGCCGTTCAAGACCTACAGCCCGCGCATCGGCGAGGTGCTGGAGGAGGTGCCCGAGGCGCTGGCCGGCGAGTTGCGCGCCCTCGGCATGGACCCGGACGAGTTCAAGGGCCGGGTGTCGGACGTGCGCCGCGCCGTGCAGGTCTACAAGCGGGCCAACCAGGAGAAGCTCGGCTTCGACTATACCGATTTCAACGACGACCAGCTATCGGACGACTACCACTATTACATCTTCCCCAACATCACGATGAATATCCATGCGGAGAGCGCGCTGTTCTTCCGCCAGCGGCCGCACGAGACCGATCCGGACAAGATGTATTTCGACGTCCGCATGTTCCAGCGGGCGCCGAAAGGCAAGAACCGTCCGCCGCTGCCGGACCACGAGCATGTCAAGCACGGCGAGCGGTCGCTGGGCCTGGTGCTCGACCAGGACTCGGTCAACCTGCCGCACGTCCAGAAGGGCATGCACTCGGCGTCTTTCGAAGGCCTGTGGATCTCCAACCAGGAGCGCCGCATCCGCCACATGCACAAGACCGTGATGGACTACATCAACGGACACTACGCCAACGACCGCTAGGGCCGGCGCGGCCGCGGCAGCCTGACGCTGCCGCGGCCGCCGGCTCCCCGCCGCCGCGATTCCCGATACCAAGGAGACCGAGATGTCCGAGACCATGACTTTCCGCGCCACACATGGCATCGCCAGGCTGACACCTGTCCACCTGGAGTTGGCGTCCGCCGCCCTGCTCCGCGCCGGCGCCACTGGCCTGAAGCCGCGCTGGCTCACGCCGAACGTCAACGCGGAGCTTCGCTACAACGGCATCGACGGCGGCAAGGCCATCGAGGCCGCGGCGGCCGCCCTGAAGGGCTCCGGCGTCGTGATCGAGAACAAGCCGGAGAGCTGACCGCCGGAGAGCTGACCGAGAGGCGGCGCTCCCGATTCATCCAGTAGCAGCAGGTATCCAAGCAGGTGAGTTTGCCCGTTACAGGCAGACTCGCCTGTTTGCGCGAACTTATGGCATATTACCCGCTCTTGAGCGCATGAACGAAACTGGGAGACCGACCATATGACCGCCCGCCCCGAAAGCTGGTACGCACAGCCCGCCGAGAAGTGGCCCGATCCGAAACTGAAGGGCCACAGCATTCCCGGCTACCGCTACCATTCGAAGGAGTTCTTCCACCAGGAGTGGGAGAACATGTGGACCAAGGTATGGCTGCTGCTGGGCCGCGAGGACGAGATCCCCGAACCGGGCGACTACCAGCAGGAAGAAGTCGGTCCCGAGTCCATCCTGATGGTCCGCCAGCAGGACATGTCCATCAAGGCGTTCTACAACGTCTGCCAGCATCGCGGCGCGCGGCTGGTGTTCAACGAGCTGGGAACGGTCGACGCCTTCACCTGCCCGTATCACGGCTGGCGCTGGGAGATCGACGGCAGCCTGACCTTCGCGCTGGACCCCGAGGATTTCCCGGAAGGCGACCCCTGCGGCAAGCTGACCCTCAACGAGATCGCCTGCGACACCTTCGCCGGCTTCATCTGGGTCAACATGGATCCGGACTGCGTGTCGTTGAAGGAATTCCTCGGCCCGATCTGGGACGACTGGTCGGACTACGAGATCCACACATGGAAGCGCTACCTGGCGCTGACCGCCACAGTTCCTTGCAACTGGAAAGTGGTCCTCGACAATTTCAACGAGTCCTATCACCTGCCCACCGTCCATCCGCAGGTCGACGGCGTGGTGGAAGAGAACTACCAGTGGACCCAGTTCGACATGTCGGAAGAGGGCCACAACCGCATGTGGATGCAGTCCGGCACGCCGTCGCACTCGCTGGCCAAGCGCGGCGAGGAACTGCTGAAGCCGGGCCTGGCGTTCATGCTGGAGCAGTGGGGCCTGAACCCCGACGACTTCCGGGGCGGCCGCGAGTTCGAGACCCGCGAGGCGCTGCAGAAGGCCATGCGCGTCAAGGGCAAGGAGATGGGGTACACCCAGTTCGACAATCTGAAGGACCACCAGCTCACCGACACCTATCACTACACCCTGTTCCCGAACTTCGCGGTGTCGGTGTGGGCGGACGGCTTCCACTTCCTGCGCGCAAGGCCGCACCCGACCGATCCGGGCCAGTGCCTGTTCGACAACTGGTGGTACGCGCCGGCGCCCGAGGGCCTGACCACGCCGGTCATGACCATCAACGGCCCGGTGGAACGCGACGCCGAGGTAGAGCACGAGGTGTTCAACTATCTGGACAGAAGCCTGTCGAACCTGATCGACCAGGACATGGGCATCACCACCGGCCAGCAGCTGGGCTTCCGCAGCCGCGCCTACAAGGGCGTGTACCTGGCGAAGCAGGAGCACCGCATCCGGCGCTATCACGAGTTGATCGACGAATACATCGAGGGCAAGCGCCCCGCGCCGAAGCGCTCAAGCGCTATCGCGGCGGAATAAGGCCAACGTACAGGACGGGAAAGGGGCGCTTCGGCGCCCCTTTTTCCGTTGCGGGACCGGCTTTTCCCTTCGTTATTCCTGCGCGCGGCGATCGCCCTGACGATTTGCCGCCCCCAACTCAGCGGCGGCGGACCACGAACGCCGCGCCCATCAGCACCAGCCCTATGGCCAGCGCGCCGGGACCGACAAAGGGTGGAATGACATGCGCGGTCTCTTGCCGCGCCGTGACCTTCAGATCGCCGATCTTGAGAACTTCCTTGTTCCGCTCTGTCGTAAAGACAGGGACCGCGATGGCTGCGATGCCGAGTAGCGCCGCGACGGCGCCGGCGATCAGCAGCCCGTTGCCCGGATTGCCGCTCATTGGGGTCTCTCCCTGAAGTCGCTGTCGGGAATTCATCTTGAACCAACGCAACCGACCGCGGTCCCCGGCCTGACCTAAGGCCGGGTGACCGAACGGACGGCAGCCCGGACTATCTGGCGCCAAGTAATCCGAGGAACCAGAGCACGACAAGCACGAGCACCACCAGGCCCAGGACACCGCCGAGGCCGGCGCCGCCATAGCGGTTGTAACCGTAGTAGCCGCCACCGCCGCCGACCAGCAGGACGATGAGGATGATGATCAGGATCGTAGACATGGAAAATACCTCCAGGGTTGGTTGGGTTTCGGATGCCGGTTTCCTGCCTCAGGTGGGAAGAAGGCAGGGCTGTTGAGGGCGATGGATTTGGGTTGGCGCAGGGTCAGCCAATCGTTGGAAGGCTCCCGGTAACGGGAGCCTTCGACGATGTGGCGTCGGCCTCTCAGCGCCCCTGCCCGCCATTTTCGTCCTTGTTGTTGTCCTTCTTGTCCTTTTTCGGTGGCGACTGGGGCGAACGTTCCTGCTGCGGATTCGCAGGCGACGGGGCCGCTTGCGGCTCTGACCTCTGTCTGTTGTTCGACGAAGGCTGGTCAGCATGGCCCTGATCCGGCTGGTGCGGCGCTTTCCCGGTCTGTGGCCGGTTCTGCTCCGCCTGATTGGCGCGGTCCTGATTTACCCGTTGCTGGCTTTTCTCGGCCTGCTGCCGATTCTGGTCCGCCTGATTGGCGCGGTCCTGATTTACCCGCTGCTGGCTTTTCTCGGCCTGCTGCCGCTGCTGTTCCGCCTGATTGGCGCGGTCCTGGTTTACCCGTTGCTGACTCTTTTCGGTCTCCTGCCGGTGCTGGTCTGCCTGGCTCGCGCGGTTCTGGTCAAGCTGTTGCCGGTTGTGGTCGACCTGGCTGCCGCCGCTCTGGTTCCACTGCTGGCGGTTCTGGTCCGGCTGATGCGCGCGTCCCCCGTCATGATCCTGGTTCGAGCCGCGGCGTTCGGGCCGCTTCCCCCAACTGGGCTTGAAGTGGTCGTAATACTGATTCTCCCAGCGGTCGCGCTGGGAATAGAATGGCCGGGTGCGATAGTGGTGGTCCCAGTAGTCGCCGAAAGTGAACGACAGGATGCCGAAGCCCAGATATGGCGCGACGGTGATGATGGTCTGGCGCCGGCCCTGATAGGTGGCGACCAGATGACCGCCATCGACCCAGCCGCGATCGGACCGATAGCCGACATCGCACCAACTCCAGTCGTTCAGGCAGCCATAGATGTCGACCCGGCGTCCATCGCGGATGACTTGAACGGTCGGATAGTCAAAGTCCGGGCCGGCGCGCATCTCGACGCGGCCGACTGTGTACCCGGAGGCGGCATGGGCCGCCCCCGGCAGCAGCGCGGCGCCAGCGAGCAGTACGGCAGCCGCAACGGTATTGCGAAGCATGGTTCTCTCCTAAGGACATTGTTAAAGAGCGCGGCAGGGGCCGCTTCGTCTTTTCGCGACTGCGCGGTCAACCGCGACGCGCAATCCAAACTCGGTCGATCAAGGCATCGGGCTACCGCCAGTCCGGATCCTGCCGGCATTGCGCGGCATTGCGCCCGCGGCGACCGGGGTGTTCAGGAGATTGCGCAGGTGTTCCCGGGCGCGAAACACGCGTGACTTGACCGTGCCCGCCTTGAGATTCATCTGCATGCCGACGGCCGCATAGGATTCGCCGTCGATGCCGACCCTGCGGAGGATTTCGCGCTCCTTGGGGGCGAGACGCCCGAAGGCACGCTGTATCTCGGCCATTTCGACCGCGTCCTCCTGACCGCCCGAGACACCGGGATCGAGCCATTCGTCCATTGGCACGACATGCTTCCGGCGCGCCCGTCGCCGGACTTCGCTGATGAACTCGTGATACAGGATGGTGAACAGCCAGCCGCGCAGGTTGCTGCCGGCCTGAAACATGTGAAAATTCCGGACGGCCCGCTCGAGACACATCTGGACGACATCGGCGGCATCGTCCGCGTCGCGGGTCAGCTTCCAGGCATAGCGCCGCAAGGCGGGAATCTGATCCTCGATTTCGAATGCACCGGATCGGGGCGTGCTGATGCTGGACATGGATTTCACTTTCGACATCAAAAATGGCGTCCCCGGACACAGCCTGCTTGCTGAATGCCGCCGATGAACCAGCGACCGGGTACCGTGATACCAAATCACTTTGACTGTACGAAACGGTACGGCAATTGATCCTGATCAATATTTGTACGATTCATTAAATTATTTATCGGATCATGCGCACATTATTCACACCAACCGCCTGATTTTATTGAAATAAAAACTAATATTTATACCTATTATCAAGACAATAATTCTATTATATTATTTACCAATATTTAAGCCCCGCGCGCGTCGATGCGCTTCGCGGCGACGGTGTCAATGTACCACCGTGAAAACGGGCGTTGGAAGAGTCGGAAATTACCTAGTGTCCGCCCGGTCTGGATGGCAACAGCCTTGGAGGGAAGAGCCACTCCTATCAGAGTCAACAGGTGACAGCGGCCGGCCTCCGGGCGGATAGTGCAGGGTCTTTCACGGGGAGTTAGTCCATGACCGCACCGAATCCCGCCTGGGCCAAGGAGCCCGCGCCGCGCTATCCGGCGCCCACCTTCAAGGGCAGCAAGATCGAGGGCTTCCGTTACCACTCGAAGGAATTCTTCGAGAAGGAATGGGACTACATGTGGACGAAGGTGTGGCTGCTGCTCGGCCGCGCGGACGACATCCCCGAGACCGGCGACTACCAGCAGGAAGAGGTCGGCCCGGAGTCGATCCTGATGGTGCGCCAGGAGGACGGCTCCATCAAAGCCTTCTACAATGTCTGCCAGCACCGCGGCGCCCGCCTGATCTTCAACGACCTGGGCACGGTCGACGCCTTTACCTGTCCCTATCATGGCTGGCGCTGGGAGATCGACGGGCAACTGACCTTCGCGCTCGATCCCGAGGATTTCCCCGAGGGCGACCCCTGCGGCAAGCTGAAGCTTGAGCCGATCCGCTGCGAGGTGTTCGCCGGCTTCATCTGGGTCAACATGGACCCGGACTGCGTGCCGCTGAAGGAATATCTCGGCCCGCTGTGGGACGAGTGGTCGGCCTATGAGCTGGACCACTGGAAACGCTACCTGGCGCAGACCTGCACCGCGCCGATCAACTGGAAGGTGATCCTGGACAATTTCAACGAGTCCTATCACCTGCCCACCGTTCATCCGCAGGCCGCCGGCAAGACCGAGGAAAGCTACCTGTCGACCCAGTACGACATGGCGCCCGAGGGCCACGCCCGCATGTGGATGCAGTCGGGCAAACCGTCGAAGCAGATGGAATGGAACGGCGGCCAGGTGAAGATCGAGCCGGTGCTGGAGCGCCAGCTTCGCCTGTGGGAGCTGGATCCGGACGAGTTCCGCGGCGGCCGCGAATACGAAACCCGCGAGGCGATCCAGCAGGCCATGCGCAAGCTGGGTCCGTCGCGCGGCTATCACCATTTCGCGAACCTCCGCGACCACCAGCTCACGGACGTCTACCACTACTTCCTGTTCCCGAACTTCGCGGTGTCGCTGTGGGCGACGGGCTTCCACTTCCTGCGTGCGCGGCCGCATCCGACCGACCCGACCCAGAGCGTGTTCGATCACTGGTGGTACTCGCCCGTGCCGATCGACCTCGAGACGCCGATCTACACGCCGAACGGCGTGTTCAAGGCCGGCGACGATGTCGAGCACGAGGTGTTCAATTATGGCGAGCAGAGCCTCGGCATGCTGATCGACCAGGACATGGGCGTCACCACCGGCCAGCAGCTCGGCTTCCGCAGCCGCGCCTACAAGGGCGTGTACCTGTCGGGCCAGGAAGCGCGTATCCGCCGCTACCACGAGGTCATCGACGAGTATATCGAGGGCAAGGGCAAGCGGGCGACCCAGAGCAATCCGCATACGGCCATCGCCGCCGAGTAACCTCGGCCACGACGAGACGGAAAAGGGGCGCTTCGGCGCCCCTTTTTTCTGCGCCGCCTGACAGAGTCGATAGGTGACAGGGCCACCGGATCCCGGCCACAGTAGGGTCGCGGGGAAGCGTCTGGCATGACAGGGAATCATGTCCATGACGAAGCATTCGAAAGACTGGTACGGGACGACGCCTGCGCCTTGGCCGCAGCCCGTCCTCAAGGGCCACACCATTCCGGGTTACCGCTATACCTCCAAGGCATTCGCCGACGAGGAATGGCAGAAGATGTGGACCAGGTCCTGGCTGCTGCTGGGGCGCGAGGACGAGATTCCCGAACCGGGCGACTACCAGATGGAAGAGGTGGGCCCGGAAGGGATCATCATGGCCCGCCAGGCCGATGGCTCCATCAAGGCCTTCTACAATGTCTGCCAGCACCGGGGCGCGCGGCTGGTGTTCAACGAGATCGGCTCGGCGGATGCGTTCGTGTGCCCCTATCACGGCTGGCGCTTCGAACTGGACGGCCTGCTGACCAAGGCGCTGGACTCCGAGGACTTCCCGGAGGGCGACCCCTGCGGCAAGCTCCGCCTGATCGAGATCGCCTGCGACACCTTCGCGGGGTTCATCTGGGTCAACCTGGACCCGGACTGCGTCAGCCTTAAGGAATATCTCGGCCCGGTCTGGGACGACTGGCAGCCCTACCGGGTCCAGGAATGGAAGCGCTACCTGGCGCTGACCGCCAACGTGCCGGTCAACTGGAAGGTGATCCTGGACAATTTCAACGAGTCCTATCACCTGCCGGCGGTGCACCCGCAGTCCGACGCGCTGGTCGAGGAGAACTATCGCTGGACCCAGTTCGACATGTCGGACGAGGGACACAACCGCATGTGGATGCAGTCCGGTTCGCCGTCGCACCGGCTGCTCGCCACCGGCGAGCCGCTGATGAAACCGGCGCTGGCGGCGACGTTGAAGGCGTGGGAGCTGAACCCGGACGACTTCCGGGGCCGCGAGTTCGACACCCGCGAGGCGCTGCAGCAGGCCAAGCGCAAGCTCGGTCCCGAGCGCGGCTACACCTATTTCGACGATCTGCGCGACCATCAGCTGACCGACACCTACCACTATTTCGTGTTCCCGAATTTCGCCGTGTCGGTCTGGGCCGAAGGCTTCCACTTCCTGCGCGCCCGGCCGCACCCGACCGATCCGGAGCAGTGCGTGTTCGACAACTGGTGGTACGCGCCGGCGCCGGAGGGCGTGACCACGCCGGTAAACACCGCCGCCGGTCCGGTGGAGCGGGACGCCGAGGTGGAGCACGTGGTGTTCAATTTCGGCGAGAAGTCGCTGGGTGAGCCGATCGACCAGGACATGGCGGTGACGCCCGGCCAGCAGCTCGGCTTCCGCAGCCGCGCCTACAAGGGCGTGTATCTGGCCAAGCAGGAGCACCGCATCAGGCGCTTCCACGAGGTCATCGACGAATACATCGAAGGCAAGCGGCCGGCGCCGAAACGCGTCCAGGCGGTGGCAGCGGAATAACCGGCCTCATCGGAAGCGGAAGGGGCGCTTCGGCGCCCCTTTTGTTCCACCTGATCTATATCAGTTGCTCCATTCCAACGCCGAATGGCAGCTCATGGGCGCCAATGCTTCACTGGGCGCGCCTACACCCTCACGTCATCCCGGCGAAGGCCGGGATCCAGACTAGGCAACTCAGAGTAAGCACCGCAGGTCAGATCGTGGACTGTCAAGTCTGGTTCCCGGCCTTCGCC
>CAMBYA010000058.1 GCA_945872035.1 Rhizobium sp. Q54 | reverse complement strand
GCTGGTCAACGCGGCCGGCGCCT
This sequence comes from Rhizobium sp. Q54, assembly GCA_945872035.1. Classification (GTDB taxonomy): domain Bacteria; phylum Pseudomonadota; class Alphaproteobacteria; order SMXS01; family SMXS01; genus RI-34. The sequence continues at coordinate 10,550 of CAMBYA010000058.1, read as the reverse complement.
GGGCCGACCAGGTGGCGCGGCTTGCCGGCCTCCGGGCCATCGGCATGCGGCCGCTGCGGCGGACCATCGTCATCCTGCCGCCGCCGCCGCTCTATTCGCCGCACTGGCCGGTGGTGCTGGACGTGGACGACCAGTTCTACTTCAAGCCGGAATCGGGCCGCATCCTCGCCTCGCCCGCCGACGAGACGCTCAGCGACCCGGTCGACGCCCAGCCCGAGGAGATCGACGTCGCCATCGCGGTCGACCGCATCCAGCAGGCGGCCGACATCCCGGTGCGCCACATCGACAACAAATGGGCGGGCCTGCGCACCTTCTCGCCCGACCGCACACCCGTTGTCGGCTTCGACAACCAGGGTCCCGGCTTCTTCTGGTTCGTCGGCCAGGGCGGCTACGGCATCCAGACCGCGCCGATGATGGGGCGCCTCGCCGAGAGCCTGATCATCAACGGCAGGAGGCCCGAGGCGCTCGACGGCTTCGGCGTCACCGCAGCCACCTACGACCCAGACCGATTCAACTGAGGAAACAGCATGCGCGCCATCATGTGCCGCGAGTTCGGCGACCTGTCCGTCCTGAAGCTGGAGGAAGTGCCCGATCCTGTCGCCGGTCCCGGCCAGGCGCTGGTGCGCATCCGCGCCTGCGGCATCAACTTCGCCGACAGCATCATGGCGGCGGGCAAGTACCAGAACCAGCCGGCGCTGCCGTTCATCCCCGGCTCGGAGATCGCCGGCGATGTCGTCGCGCTGGGCGAGGGCGTCGACGGGTTCACCGTCGGCGACCGGGTGATGGGCCTGACGGGCGGCGGCTACGCCGAGCTGGCGGCGGTGAACGCCGACCGGCTGACCAGGCTGCCCGATGGCCTGACCTATGAGCAGGCGGCCAGTTTCGCCGTCACCTACGGCACCAGCCACGTGGCGCTGGCGCACCGGGCGCGGCTCAAGCCGGGCGAGACGCTGCTGGTGCATGGCGCGGCGGGCGGCGTTGGCCTGACGGCGGTGGAGCTGGGCAAGATCATGGGCGCGCGGATCATCGCCACCGCTGGCGGTCCGGACAAGCTGGAGATCGCCAGGGCCGCCGGCGCCGACGAGGCCATCGACTACCTGGCCGAGGACATCCGCGAGCGGGTAAAGGCGCTGACCGGCGGCAAGGGCGCCGACGTGATCTACGACCCGGTCGGCGGCGACGTGTTCGACGCCTCGCTCCGCTGCGTCGCCTTCGAAGGCCGCATCCTGGTAATCGGCTTCGCTGGCGGACGTGTGCCGCAGATCCCGGCCAACCATGTGATGGTGAAGAACGTCGACATCATCGGCGTCAACCGCCCGGCCTATGACGTGCTGGCCCCCGAGGTATCGCGCCGCAGCCAGGAGCAGCTGCTGGAGTGGCTGGCGCAGGGCCGCATCAGCCCGCTGGTGTCCAAGACGTTCCCGCTGGAGCGGGCCGTCGAAGGCCTGGAATCCGTGGTGACCCGCAAGTCGACGGGCAAGGTCGTGATCACGCCCTGAGTCAGAGTACGGTAGCAGAGCAATAGTCGTTGGCGGCGAATACGCCCCGTAACTCATTGTTCATGAAAGATTTCCCGAAATGCCTTGATTCATGGCCCGGGAGTCCTAAAATCAGCGACGTACCTTCGCCCGCGTTTCTCGCGAGAAGGTACTGCCCTTCGTGGGCGTTTCCTCCCTAAACTTGGGCCACTTCAGGCAACTGGAGTGGCTCTTTTTTTGGTCGATCCGCCCACGAACGTGGCCGGGCAGGAAAGGTTCCACAGCCGCAAGGATTTTTCGCGGGGCGATCACATCGCCTTGAGCAGGCTCAGCGGCAGCCCGGCCAGCGCCAGGATCAGCGCGTTCATGGCCTCGCGCAGCGGCGCGAAGCCGTCGCCGCGCCCCATGGTCGCCTCGTCCATGTAGAGCGCCCGATTGATCTCGATCTGCAGCGCGTGGCGGCCTTCGCGCGGCACGCCGTAATGGCGGGTGTTGAAGCCGCCCGAATAGGGATCGTTGCGGACGACCCGGTAGCCCCGCCCGGCCAGCGCCTGCTGGGCGACCGACATCACCTCGCCATGGCAGCTCCTGCCGTAGCGATCGCCCAGAATGAAGTCCGGCACGGTGCCGCCGCTTTTCAGCGGCATGTCGCCCCAGGAGCCACCGCAGGATGGCATGGAATGGCAGTCGATCAGCACCGCGCAGCCGAACTGGGCGCGGGTCCGGTCGAGCAGCCGGGTCAGCGCCTGGTGATAGGGGTTGTACACCACCGACACCCGCCGCTCGGCCTCGGCGAAGGGCATCAGACCGCTATAGATCGCCGTGCCGCTCGCCACCACGCGGGCGATGGTGCCGAGGCCGGCGGCGACCCGGCCCGAGCGGGCGTTGACGAATTCGGGCAGCGGCCCGTCGAACATCTCCGGGTCAAGCTCCCATGCCTCGCGGTTCACATCCAGATAGGCGCGGGCGTAGTTGGCCTGGATCAGCGGCGCGCCGAGATGAGGCGCGTCGCCGAACAGCTCGTCCACATAGGCGTCCTCGGACGCGCGCAGCGTATGCGGGTCGAGCCGGGACGAGGAGACGAAATCCGCTGGATAGTAGCGGCCGCTGTGCGGCGACGAAAACACCAGCGCAGCCGTCTGGCGCGCCGGTTCGGTCACCAGGCACGCGGGCGGGCCGGCATCCGTGTCGGGCGCGGCCTGGGCTTTGAGTGCGGGTTCGCTGGGGGTCATCGTCCGATCATCTGGTACGGGATGCGCCTCCGGCAAGAGACTTCCACAGGGAATTATGACGGATTTTGGCGGCGGGGCAACCGGGTGGACACGAAACCGGCCGGCACCGCATTCCAGCGCCTTCGGGCCGCAACACAGGTCTTGCACCGCCGGACGTTTTGCTTATAGTCCGCGCCGATCCCGAGGGGCGCATAGCTCAGTGGTAGAGCACTACGTTGACATCGTAGGGGTCGCAAGTTCGAACCTTGCTGCGCCCACCATTATCCTCCTGAAAACAATTGAGAATTCCGCTTCCCCTATTGGGGAACAAGCGTCTTTCGGCGCGCATCGGATCGCAAAGACTTCGGAATCTCCAGTAGGGTTCGCAAATCCGGCCCCGTACGCGAATCTCGTAGAGTTCTCAGATACTCTCTCAACGTCTTAGCCTTGTACCTTGGACGCCCGCAATGGGTGGAATCCGGACATAGTGATTGGCGAACAAGTCGGCCGCTCGATAGGATTGGCTCAAAAGCAGTCGAGGGGACGATGGCCGCGACAATTGACTTCTATCTCGGGCTGGGAAGCCGTTATTCTTACCTTGCCTCAACTCAGATCGCCCGGATTGAGGCCGCGTATAATTGCCGGTTCATCTGGAAGCCGATCGCTAGCGGCATGCTGATGCAACGCCGTGGCGCCAATCCGTTCCACAGCGCCCCACTTTCCGGACAGTACGAGTGGAGCTATCGCGAGTACGACGCTAAGAGTTGGGCCGACTATTATGGCGTGCCGTTTCGTGAGCCTGCTGCTTTTCGGAAGGACCCCTCTTGTCCTGCCTCTTGTCTGCCTAGCGGCGGACAAGCAGGGTGCACTGGTGGCCTGCTGCCGATTGCTATTCCAGATGATCTTTGTCGATGGGATCGAGATAGACGATCCGGCGATTTCGTCGATATCCAGCTCGCTCAACCTTGACCCTGTAGCTTTCACGCGCGCGCTAAACGAGGCCGAAACCGTCTCGCAGCATGAGACGTTGCTTGACGAGGCTCAGGCAAGGGGAGCCTTTGGAGTTCCGACCTTCTTTCTCGGCGACCGGATGTTCTGGGGAAACGACCGGCTAGTGCTGCTGGAGGCCGCATTGCGCCAATGTTAGGGGCAGGAACTTAAGTCCGCCGGCAATGTCTACAATGGGTCGAGGCTGTGTAAAAACGCCTTGGTTTTGTTAGACTCCTTATGTTGCAGTCAGGAGGTGGAGTTGAGCCGCTTCGTCCAAGGTGCAGACCGCCGACAGCCGACCTTGCTTCCCGATTGCCTCGACGACTACGTGGCCGAGGAGAATGCGGTGCGGGTGGTCGAGGTCTTTGTCGATGATCTGGATTTGAGGGCTCTGGGCTTTGAGGGTATGACGCCGGAGCCGACAGGCCGGCCGGCGTATCATCCGAGCACGCTGCTCAAGCTGTATGTCTACGGCTACCTGAACAAGGTGTAGTCCAGCCGCCGGCTGGAATGCGAGGCCCAGCGCAATGTCGAGCTGATGTGGCTGACGGGTCGGCTGGCCCCGGACCACAAGACCATCGCCGACTTCCGGAAGGACAACGGTCCAGCGATCCAGGCCGCCTGCGCCCAGTTCGTGGTGCTGTGCCGGGAGATTGGCCTGTTCGGCAGCGCCCTTGTCGCGATCGACGGCAGCAAGTTCAAGGCGGTCAACACCCGCGACAGGAACTTCACGGCCAACAAGCTGCGGAAGCGCCTGGAGCAGGTGGCCGACCATGTCGTTGGCTACCTGCGGGACCTCGACACCGCCGACCGCCAAGAGGGCGAGGCCGCCGAGGCACGCTCCGGACGCCTGAAGGAGAAGATCGAGCGGCTGCGCGAGCAGATGAGGATGCTCGAGGCGATGGAGGTTCGGGTCGCGGCCTCGCCAGACGGCCAGGTTTCTGTGACCGACCCCGACGCCCGGTCCATGGCAACCAGCGGGCGCGGCAGTGGGATCGTCGGCTACAACGTCCAGTCCGCAGTCGAGGCCGAGCATCATCTGATCGTCGCCCACGACGTGGTCATGACCGGCAGCGACCGCGAACAACTCGCCGCCATGGCCGCCCAGGCCAAGGACGCCATGGGCGTGGAGACGCTCGATGCGCTGGCGGATCGCGGTTACTTCTCCGGCGAGGAGATCCTGGCCTGCGAGGCCATGGGCGTAACATCCTACGTGCCCAAGCCGCTGACCTCGGGAGCCAAGGCCAACGGACGGTTCGGAAAGCAGGATTTCGTCTATCTGCCCGATCAGGACGTATATCGCTGCCCTTCAGGCGCGCTGCTGCCCCGCCGCATGACGACCATCGAGAAGGGCATGACGCTCCACCGCTACTGGGACCGCGCCAGTTGTCAGGCCTGCGCCCTCAAGGCCCTGTGCACCCCTAGCGTCGAGCGGCGGGTGACCCGTTGGGAGCACGAGGCGGTCATCGATGCCCTTCAGAGACGGATGGATCTGACGCCCGACGCCATGCGCCTGCGAAGACGGCTCGTCGAACACCCCTTCGGCACGATCAAGGCCTGGATGGGATCAACACACTTCCAGATGAAGCGTCTGCCTAACGTGAAGACCGAAATCAGCCTTCACGTCCTGGCCTACAACCTCAAGCGGGTCATCGCGATCCTCGGCGCCAAGCGGCTCATCGCCGCCATCCAGAACTAAGCAACGGCTTCGCCGCGCGCCCATCGTCATCGCACCAAGCGCACCGTTTGTGTTTTCACACAGCCTCGGTCGGATGCAGACCGACCGTTCGGGATCGATTGGCGACGGCTGCAATGGGTGGTGAACGGTCCGGCAGCTTTCAGGAATCGTGGGGTGAGAGCCCCGTCCCGCCCAGGTGTCAGTGCCTTCGGTTGCGATGCCTTCGTCACTTACCTAATGTCCGGCGCTACGTAGAGGCTCGAACGATGATAGCTCAGGTATTGGCCGTGGCGCGTGATGGGGAGCATAACTTCTCTAAAAGGACCGTTGCGGAACTTAAGGTGCTCGCCGGGTTGGGCGTGGAGGGGGACGCGCACCAAGGCGCAACTGTAAAGCACCGCTCACGTGTCGCAGCTGATCCGACGCAGCCCAACCTACGCCAAGTGCATCTAATCCATTCTGAGTTATTTCACGAACTCAGGGCCAAGGGGTTCGAAGTCGAGCCCGCGGACCTGGGCGAGAACGTGACGACGGCCGGTCTCGATCTGCTTAGCTTGCCGAGAAACACACTGCTGGCGATCGGAGCCGAGGTCGTGCTGGAGGTGACGGGTTTGCGAAACCCGTGCGCTCAGATCGAACGGTTTCAACCCGGCCTGCTCGCTGCCGTGCTGGACCGGGGCCCGAACGGCGAGGTGATCCGTAAAGCCGGCATCATGACCGTGGTGCGCGCCGGAGGTTTGATCCTCCCGGGTGACCGGATTGAGGTAGAGCTACCCCCGCCACCCCACCTGCCGCTCGAACGGGTGTAGCGGCCATCGGCGAGCCCGGTTGAGGTTACGTTTTTGGTGGATCGCATCCGGATCGCAAACCGTGAACAGACCGTGAAATCAGGCCCGTTTTACGGATCGCAACCGACGGAAAAGACTATATTTTTCGGGTTTTCGATACGTTGACATCGTAGGGGTCGCAAGTTCGAACCTTGCTGCGCCCACCATCATCCCCCTTGAGCCTGCTGGTTTGCTTGATTCTCCCTTCCGGGAGAACGTCCTCCCCTTGAATCGCGCCGGATCGCAACACTTCGGAAGCTGTCGCAGGGGTCGCAAGTTCGCCGCACGGGCTCGGACCGGAGTTCCCGATTGCGGCACAGGGTGCCCGCCCATAGCATGGATCTCCATTCGGAACCGAGGGAGGACGTTACATGGGGCGGGTGCAGGACAAGGTGTGTCTGGTGACGGGCGGCGGCTCGGGCCTGGGGCGGGCGGACGTGCTGGCGCTGGCGCGCGAGGGCGCGAAGGTCGTCGTCACCGACATCGACCGCCAGGGCGGCGAGGAAACCGTCCATCAGGCGGGCGGCAACGCCATCTTCATCGAGCATGATGTCGCCGAGCGCGGCCAGTGGGAGCGGGTCATCGCGCGGACGCTCGATCATTTCGGCGACCTCAACGTCGTGGTGAACAATGCCGGCATGGTCCGGCCCGGCAATGTGGAGACCTGCAGCTGGGAGGACTACCAGCTCCACCAGCGCATCCACATGGACGGCACCTATCTGGGCCTCAAATACGGCATCGAGACCATCAAGCGGAACGGGAGGCCGGGCTCGATCGTCAACATGGCCTCGACCACGGCGCTCATGGGCTACAAGGACGTCTTCGCCTATGCCGCCTGCAAGGGCGCGGTGCGGTCGATGACAAATGCGGCGGCGATCCACTGCCAGCAGCAGCGCTACAACATCCGCGTCAACTGCCTGCTGCCCGGGGTGATCGTCACGCCGCTGGTGCTGGGTCTGCGCGCGCAGACCGCCGGCACCGGTTCGGCCGGGCAGATCCAGCCGCAAGCGGGCGAGGCAAAACCTGGCCCCGGACTTGGCGAACCGATGGACGTGGGCAACACGGTGCTGTTCCTCGCCTCGGACGAATCGAAGTTCATCAACGGCGCCGAACTGCGCATCGACAACGCCGCCTGCGTCAACCCGGCGCCGCTTTAGGAGAACTGTTCGCGCTTGCCGGTCTCCCTCGACCGATCGGCCTCACCTCATCCTGCGCACCAGCCAGCGCGACGCATACCAGATCGGCGCCGCGACCAGGATGGCGAGATAGCCGTCCACCGCGTAGTGCCAGGCCAGATGGACGGAGCCGATCAGGATACAGGCGGCGAACGCGGTCAGCAGCCAGCCGACCCAGCGGCCCAGCGAAAACCCGTACAGCGCCATGATGACGCTGCTGGCCACGTGCAGGCTCGGCATCGCCGAGATGCCGCGGACCGGTCCATCGGACTGGTAGCCCTCGAGCAGCATCCGCTGCACGTCGAGCGCCCAGACCGGGCTGGTCCTGGCGAAATCGTGCAGCATGTCCATCTGCGGCTGGAAATGGTCGCCGTAGCCGAGCGCGGCGTAGTAGACCGGCCCAGCCGACGATAGCAGGATTGCCAGCAGGTTGCCGGCGATCGCCCAGGTGAGGACGAAGGCGAGCAGGAAGGCGGTGTGGTCGCGCCGGCCCGGCTTGCCGAAGCAGGCGACCAGCACCACGAAGAACATGACGAAGAACCACGCGTTGTAGACCGCGTTGACGGCGGTGGTGCGCAGCGGCGTGCCCAGCACCGGCAGCAGCAGACGCCAGGGATCGTGCCCGCCATGCAGCGTCCGGTCGAGGGCGGCGAACGCCGGATCCCACGAGAACGGCACAATCAGCGGAATCTGGTCCTTCACGAAGGTGAACGCGCCGGCCATGACCGCGACCGCCCCGAACGCGACGATGCCGTTGACGATCCTGTCCATGTCCAGGACCGTGGCCCTGAGATCCCTGAGCAGCCACTGCACCGGCTTTTCGGGACGCACCCGGATCGCCATGTGGAGAAAACGCGCCACCACGACGGCAATCAGGAAAAACGGCAGGAAGATCTGGGCGACGGTCACAATGATATCCATCGCCCCCGAGGTGAACGGCTGCCCGAGGGACCGGGCGATGACATGCGCCGCCGCGAAATGGACGGTGACCGCCGCAAGCAGCAGCCTGTTGCGCCAGAGCGCCTGCCTGACGGCGCGCCTGAAGGACGACCATCCTCTGTGTACCGTTGCCTGTGAATCCATCCTGCTGCCCAAGCCGGTGTCGTCGGACCATTCGAAGCGCCTGGCTGGCCCGTCCCGCGCGGTGACCCGGCGCGATGGTAATCCATGGCTGCCCCATGCGCCAACGGAAGCACCGCGCGCGCTTGCGTCCAACGTTCCGGTATCGCAACATCTCAGGCGTCCTCATGATGGAGCAGATCATGATCTTTCGCCGCGCCGCCGCGGTCCTGTACCTGGCGATTGTCCCGCTGACGCTGGCCGGCTGCGGCGACAGCGAGTTCAAGGAAGGGTTCGACAGGGGCTTCGACCGGAGCTGGAAGGAATCCTTCGTGAAGTCCTGCATCAAGGGCGCGGGACCCAGGGTCGAGGCCAAGATGGCGGCCGACCTGTGCGCCTGCATGGGCGACTACATGAGCGCGCGCCTCACCCGCGCCGAGCTTGCCAACCCGGTCAGCGAACGCAGCGAAAAGATCGGCGAAGAGGCCACCGACGCCTGCGTCGCCAAGCTGGTGCCCCAGACGCCCGGCTGAACTCCCTGACGGCTTCTGGCGGGGCGTATCCCGACTTCGGCCAGCGGGACGCCGATGAATCCGCTGGCCGCTTGCCGCCGCGTCCGCGTGCCCCTACTTTCCTCGCGACGCCAACCCTTCATGCGCGAGCCATGCCTCTCCCCAACCCGAACCGGGCGCTGCCGCTGATACTGGGCCTGCTGCTGTTCGCGGCGGGACCGGCGTGGGCCATGACGCCGATCCAGGATTATCTGGAGACCGGCCGGGCGGGCGAGCGCGACCATGCCTATCCGCTGATGCGCTGCGGCGCGCTTTACATGTCGTCGCTGAAGGTGGCCGGGGCCGACGTGACGCCGGAGAAGGCTGAAAATGTGATGCAGACGGCGATGAAGATGATCGCCATCGGCACCTCGTTCCGCATGAAGGCGGGCGACGACCCGACGGCGACCGCCAACGGCGTCATGGACGAGGTTGAGCGCATGGTGGCCGAGTACGACGCGCAAAGCCCCACCTCCGGCAAGGGCTCGCTGGTGAACCAGGACTTCAAGTATTGCCGAAACTTCGCCGAGCCATTCGCGCGCAACTACAACATGGATCCGCCGCAGGGAGCACCGCGGCCAGTGCCGCGCGAGACGCCGCTGCCCAAGCCGCCGCCGCAAGGCGAACCGGCGGTCCGCCCCGGAGACGTGCCGGGGGCGCCGCTGCCGCACTGAGCAGAATCGACGCTTCTAGGCAAGCGCGCTCGGCCGCTTCTCGATCCGGTCCCACCACCGCAGCAGGTTGGGATGCTTGTCGGTGAAGAACAGGCCAAGGTGCTTACCCGTGGAGAGCCGGGCATAGGTGGTGATGTCGACCACGGTGAAGTCGTCGCCGGCGATGTAGCTGCGGCCCTCCATGTCCGCGTCGAGCCAGTCGAATTTCTTCAGCGCGTCGTGCCGGCAGGCCTCGACATACTCCGGCACCTGGGTCAGAACCTCGGCGAAGAACGGCTGCTGGTGCTTGACATAGCTGGTGACGTAGCTGGCCACGTCGAGCTCGATGCGGCGGTTCCACATCTCGATGATGGCGCGTTCCTTCGGCGTGGTGCCGAACAGCGGCGGGTTGGGATGGAACTCCTCGAGGTATCGGCAGATGGCATAGGATTCGGTGAGATAGGTGCCGTCCTCGAGTCTGAGCACCGGCAGCGCCGCCATGGGATTGATCTTCCGGAATTCGGGCGTCCGGTGCTCCAGCTTCGAGAACTCAACATTCTCCCGCCGTATCTCCAGCCCCTTCTCCGCCAGATACATGCGTACCCGCTTGGTGTTCGAGCCGGCCTGATTGTCGAGCAACGTCAGTCCCTGGAGCCGGATGGTCATGATGTCACCTGCTGATTTCCCCGTTTACCCGCGAGAGTAGACCTTGGCGCGGGGCAAGCGAAAGCACCGTCTGCGCCATAGCCCATTGCCGCCATCGGCGCCGGGCCGTACTATTTCCCAGGTTCAGGATGCACCGGGGGGGCGGGGGCGTGCCGACCAGGGTGTTGTTCATCGGCCTCGACGCCGCCAGCGCCGCGTTGATCCACCGATTCGCCGGCGAAGGCGCCATGCCGACTTTCGCGCGGCTCGAACGCGACGGCGT
>CAMBYA010000057.1 GCA_945872035.1 Rhizobium sp. Q54 | reverse complement strand
CCATTGAGCCGAATGGTCGCGCTCGCCGCCCTGCCGTCGCTGGTGACAATCAGTCTGGCCGCTCCCGGCACGCCGAAAAAGGTCTTCTGGTCGGTCTCCGCGTTGACCGCGCCTTGATGGTGCCGGGAAAGGTGGCGGGTAAAGTCAATCTGGACCGCGTTCTTGTAGGGAGGAACAAGGGCCACGACTGTTGCCAATACGGCCGCCAGGCCAACCAGGCCCGCGAGAGCCTTTGCGAGAAGTTTCAGCCGAGACTTCTTCAATCTGCCTTCCCTTCAGCCTTCGCGGCAAACTTGCCCGCGTTCCCAAGCCGTAGGGCCGGTCAACAGGGCCGCGAACATCGGCAACGGTTTGATTGCACGATGATTCCCGGCCGACGCCGGTGTTTGGCTGGCAAGGCTGCCGCCTGTCACCCCATCGGATAGAGGATTTCCTTCGACACCTTGTCGATGGCGTCCATCACGTCCTTGCTCAGCGTCATGTCCGCCGCCGCCAGCACGTCCGGAACCTGTTCCACCGTGGTTACGCCGACAATCGTCGAGGCGACGAAGTCGTGCTGCTTGCTCCAGGCCACCGCCATGGTCACCGGCGAGATGCCGGCCTCTGCGGCAATGGCCATGTAGCGGGCGGTGGCGTCCAGGCTGCGGTCGTTCACGAACCGGCGCGCCATGGCCGCCTGGCGGCCGCCCATGCCGAGATAATTGGTGAAGCGCGCGCCGTCGGGGCGGGCGCCGTCGTTGTACTTGCCCGACAGCACCCCGCCGCCCAGCGGCGAGTACGGGATCAGGCTGACACCCTCGTGGCGGCAGGCGGCGGCGAGTTCATCCTCGAACCGCCGGTTGTTCAGGCTGAAATTGTTCTGGATGGTCTGGTGGCGGGCATAGCCGCCACGCTCGGAGGCGGCGATCGACTTCATCAGGCCCCAGGTGGTCTCGTTGGAGCAGCCGACGATGCGGATCTTGCCCTCGCGGATGAGGTCATCCAGCACTTCCATGGTCTCGTCATAGGGCGTGCCGTGGTCGGGCCAGTGAGTCTGGTAGAGGTCGACATAGTCGGTGCCCAGCCGCTTCAGGCTGGCCTCGAGCGCGCGGGTGATGTTGTGGCGGTCCAGCGCGGTCATGCCGGCGCGCATGGCGCCCTTGATCCAGCCGTGGCTGGGGCCGCAGACCTTGGTCGCGAGGATGATGGAGTCCCGGTCCTTGCCCTTCATCCACTTGCCGAAGAATTCCTCGGTGCGGCCGGCATATTTGGCGTCAGGCGGCACGGGGTAGTTCTCGGCGGTGTCGAAGAAGTTGATGCCGGCGTCGAGTGACATGTCGAGCACGCGCATGGAGGTCTTCTCATCGGCCTGGTTGCCGAAGGTCATGGTGCCCATGCAGATGTCAGACACGGTGATCGGGCTCTTGCCCAGGCGGCGGTACTGCATCCCCAACTCCTCCCCAAAAGTGAATTCGCGGCGCAGCTTAAGGGCGCGCGGCACGGATGGCCAGCCCCTCGTGCCGGCCGGCAACTTTCGGCCTCACGGTGGCGTATTGGCCGGCGCCGGGGCGCCGCCGGACCGCAGGTCGTTTCCAACGTTCCATACGCGTGCTACATCATATCGACCAATTGAGAGGAACGCCGACATGAAGCCTGAACGGGATTTGGCTTCCGCTTCCAGCGGCGGGCCGGCGCACGACAAGCACAAGAAGCATGGCCTGCTGCGGGTGATCCGCGACCACAGCAAGTCGGTGGACCTGCCCGCCGGCACCATCGCCTCCGACACCGGCGCCTCTCCCACACATGTCAAGACCGTGTCCTACGACGCCGAGCATCTGCACGAGCACGAGGGCGTGGCGCCGGGCGACCTGGCCAAGCTACGCAACAGCAGTGACGTGCTTTGGATCGACGTCACCGGCCTCAGGGACACCAAGACCATCGAGGACATCGGCGCGGCGTTCGGCATCCACCGGCTGACGCTCGAGGACATCATCAATACCCACCAGCGTCCGAAGGTCGAAACCTTCGACCACTACGTCTTCATCGTCATGAAGATGCTGGACCATTCGGACGCCGGACTGACCGAGCAGATGGCGATCATCGTCGGCGACGATTACCTGATCACCTTCCAGGAACGGGCGGGCGACTGCTTCGATCCGACCCGCGCCCGCCTCAAGCGCAAGGGCAGCCAGCTCCGCTCGGAAGGACCGGACCGGCTGGCACACGCGCTGATCGACGCGGTGATCGACAACTTCTTCCCGCTGCTGGAAAACTACGGCGAGGTGATTGAGGATCTGGAAGACCTGGTGGTCTCGGCGCCCGAGTCTTCCCACGTTGAAAAGCTGCATTCCATCAAGCGCGACCTGCTGGAGATCCGGCGCGCAATCTGGCCGACCCGCGAGTTGGTCAACGCGCTGATCCGCGACGAGCACCACCTTTTCCACGACAATACCCGCGTCTATCTGCGCGACTGCTACGATCACGCCATCCAGCTGATGGACATCGTCGAGACCTACCGCGAGATCGCCTCCGGCCTGCTCGATGTCTACCTGTCGAGCATGAGCGCCCGGATGAACGAGATCATGAAGGTGCTGACCATCATCTCCACCATCTTCATCCCGCTGAGCTTCTTCGCCGGCATCTGGGGCATGAACTTCGAATACATGCCCGAATTGAAGAAGCCGTGGGCCTATCCGACGGCGCTCGGCCTGATGTTCACGGTGGCGTGCGTGCTGCTCGTGTTCTTCTACCGCAAGGGATGGCTGGGCGAGAAGAAGCCCAAGGGTTCCGGAGTGTAGCTATTCGCCGGGTTCAGCCGCGGCCCGAATGGGGCCAGTGCGACGGGCTGAGGATCACCCCGGTCAACGCGCGGGCCAGGTCCTGCAGGCCGGCAGCATGGGCTTCGCGCACCAGGTACTCCAGGCCGCCCAGGATTGCATCGGCCGCCTCTTCGGCAGTCTCAGCCACCGCCAGATACTGACGGTCGCTGTCGATGCCATCGCTTCTGCTGCCGACTTGATGCACTTGGCGGTCTCTCCACGTGGTCCGGGTGTGCCGGGCGAAATGACGATGATGCCAGTGAACAGCATCCGGCTGGCCGGCGAAACCTAGCCAATCCAGTAGGTTTTGGCGTCCCGAGGGGCGTGGCGGGGGCGGATCGGCAAGTCAGGGGACGATCAGTCCCAGGCGGATCGCCTTGACCACGGCGGCGATGCGGGAATTGACGCCGAGCTTCTTGCAGACGTTCTGGACGTGGAACTTGACGCTGTGCTCGGATATGCCCAGCCGCTCCGCCGTCCTGGTGTTGTTCAGCCCCTCGACCAGGCGGAGCAGCACGTCGCGCTCGCGCGCGGTGAGCGGCGAGCCGGACACGGTGTCGCCGTCATCCTCGATGGCGGTATAGGCCTGGTGGAATTGCACCGACAGCACCCGGCCGATATGCAGGTCGCTGGGCGACACGCCGCGTGCCTTGCTGCGCATGAAACAGACGCCGTTTACCTGTCCGAACGGGCCGTGGATCGGCACGGTGACGCCGTCGAACATCAATGCCTCGCGGATCTCGCCCAGCAGCTGCTTCTGCCGCCGGGTCAACTCCATGGACGCCGTGATCTCTTCCCACTCGAACGGCAGGCGGCTATGCACCGTATGCTCGGCCAGGGGATCGATCTCCTCGTATCTCTCGGCATCGTAATGGGCGAACCAGTCCTCCGGGAGCATGGTGAACACGACCACATCGGCCGACGGTCCGCGGGTGAGGGGATTGGGAAAGCCGAAATAGTGGACCCGGTCGAAGTCCAGCGACAGCATGGCCTTGCTGAATCCTTCCAGCAGTTCCTCGCGGGTCGCCGCCTGCGCCGTCGTTTGGAAGAACTCGTCGACCAGCATCAGCGGACCTGTCGGCCGGCGGCGCGCAGCGATTCGCCCATAGCGGGCCGATCGGCCGCGTCCCGGCGACCGGGATGCGGGCGGAACCGGTCCCCCTCCATCAGCCTTGCGGCCAAGGTGCTCATCGTCATGCGTTGGCCCTGGGCGTTGCCGCCTGGCTTCCCAGCCGCCCACGATTGTCCGGGATACTAAAGGTCTGGGCGGAATGGCTTTGTTGTCCTCGGGCTGCATTGTAGCTGACAAAGCGACACACCGCGCAAGTGAAAACGCACAACCTTTAAGTGTGGCCGTTCCAGCATCGCGGCGGCGCCGCGGGATCGGCCGCTAACCTGTTCGCGGCGTCACCGGCGTCATGTATAAGCAATCCAATGGTCAACTAAGCGAACGAGGGACGGTTGATGTTCGGACAGATGCAGGACGTGCCCCTGCTGGTTTCTTCACTGATCGAGTACGCGGAGAAATTCCATTCGGAACAGGAGATCGTCACCCGCACGCTGCAAGGCCCGATCCACCGCTACACCTATGCCGATGCCGGCCGGCGCTCGCGCCAGCTGGCGAAGGCGCTGATCGGCCTGAGCGTCAATGAAGGCGACCGGGTCGGCACGCTGGCCTGGAACACCTACCGGCATTTCGAGGCGTGGTACGGCATCACCGGCATCGGCGCCATCACCCACACGCTCAATCCCCGCCTGTTCGCCGAGCAGCTCGCCTACATCATCCACCATGCCGAGAACCGGTTCATCATCCTCGATCCGACCTTCACCGGCATGCTCGAGGGCATCCTCGACCAGATTCCCACCGTGGAAGGCTTCATCATCCTGGCCGACCGGGCCGACATGCCGGCGACCAGCCTGCCCAACGTGATCTGCTACGAGGACCTGATCGCCGCCCACGACGCGGACTACCAGTGGCCCCAGCTCGACGAGCGGGCGGCGGCGGCGATGTGCTACACGTCCGGTACGACCGGCAATCCCAAGGGCGTGCTCTACACCAACCGCTCCTGCGTGCTGCATGCGCTGTCGGCGGCACTGCCCGACGTGATGGGCTGCGGCTCGCGCACCACCATCATGCCGGTGGTGCCGCTGTTCCACGCCAATGGCTGGGGCATCGCCCATTTCGCGCCGATGACCGGCGCCAAGATGGTGCTGCCCGGCAAGGAGATGGACGGCGCCAGCATCTACCAGCTGCTGAACGAGGAGAAGGTCAACCTGACCGCCGCCGTGCCGACGGTATGGCTGATGCTGCTGCGGCATCTTCAGGAAAACGATCTTGACCTGCCTTATCTGGAGCGGGTCGTGATCGGCGGCTCGGCGGCCCCGCGTTCCATGATCGAGGCGTTCGAGGCGAAGTACGGCGTCTCCGTGGGCCATATCTGGGGCATGACCGAGATCAACCCGATCGGCTCCATGGGCACGCCCAAGGCGTCCATGGAGGGCATGGACTACCAGGACCAGCTCGACCTGAAGATGAAGCAGGGCCGCGGCATGTGGGGCGTCGACCTCAAGATCACCGACGACGAGGGCAACAGGCTGCCCTGGGACGGCGAGACCGCCGGCCATCTGATGGTGCGCGGACCCTGGGTCGTCAGCGAATACTACAAGGGCGAGGGCGGCCAGATCCTCGACGAGGAAGGCTTCTTCGACACCGGCGACATCGCCAACATCGACAGCTACGGCTATGTCCAGCTCACCGACCGGGCCAAGGACGTCATCAAGTCCGGCGGCGAGTGGATCAGCTCCATCGACCTGGAGAACACCGCCGTCGGCCACCCGGAGATCGCCGAGGCGGCGGTGATCGGCATCTATCACCCGAAATGGGACGAGCGCCCGCTGCTGGTCTGCGTCCGCGTCGCCGGGGCGGCGGTCGGCAAGGAGGACATGCTGGAGTTCATGACGGGCAAGGTCGCCAAATGGTGGATGCCCGACGATGTGGTGTTCGTCGAGGAACTGCCGCACACCGCGACGGGCAAGCTGCAGAAGCTGAAGCTGCGCGAGCAGTTCAAGGGGTACAAGCTGCCGACCTATTGAGGGGTGAGCGCTCGTCTATGCGCCTGAGACATCTGGAGCAGGACGTGGATCGGCATTGATGCCTACTTTACCTAGGCCGGGATTGGGGAGGGGGCTGACAATGCTCAGGCATATTTGCGCGGTGGCCGCGATCTCTGGTTTTCTGGTCAGCCCGTCGCTAGCCGATCCGCAGGCGCCGGTCACGCCGCCGCCGGTCATCGACGAGGCGAGCGAGGCCGCAACGCCTCCACGGCAGGACCCTGCGCATCCAGGTTGTCGCGCGGAGCAGTGGCTTCCCGCTGCTGGACCAGGCTGCGGCGCGTGAAGCCGCCTTCAACTGGCGCTTTCGTCCCGCTACCCTTCACGGACAGCCCGTCCCGTCACAGCATGGTTTCCGCGTAGAATTCTCGCTGAAGAAGTAGTGGCGCGACCGGACTGACGCGAGGCGGGGCGCATTGGCTTGATCCGTGCCTTGTGGCGTCCAAATGTTCGTTATGCCCCTGATGCCGCTCATCCTCCTTCCCGGCCTGCTTTGCGATGCGACGCTCTGGCGCGCGCAGGTGGATGCGCTGGCCGATGTGGCGGCTGCGTCGATCGCCGACCTCACCGTCGACGACACGATCGGTGCCATTGCGGCTCGGATACTGGCGACGGCGCCGCCCCGCTTCGCCCTGGCCGGGCTGTCGATGGGCGGTTATGTGGCATTCGAGGTCTTCCGGCAGGCTCCGGAACGGGTGACTCGCCTGGCGCTGTTCGACACCAGCGCGGCGTCCGACGATGAACGCGCCGCGGACCGGCGCAGGCGGCTGGTCGAGTCGCTGAAGGCCGGCCGCTTCCTCGGCGTCACCAAGCATCTGCTGCCGCAGCTGGTGCATGCATCGCAGGTGGACGGGCCGGTGGGCGAGGCGGTGATGGCGATGGCCAAGCGAGTCGGCGCCGACGCCTACCGCCGCCAGCAGCAGGTGATCATGTCGCGGCCGGACAGCCGGCCGCTGCTGCCATCGATCGCCGTGCCGACGCTGGTCGCCGTGGGCGACTCCGACGTGGTCACGCCGCTCGCCAGGGCGCGGGAGATCCACGCGGGCATCGCGGGCTCGCGACTGTATGTCTTCGACGACTGCGGGCACCTGCCGGCGATGGAGAAGCCCGAGGAGACCAGCGCGCTGCTGCGCCAGTGGCTGACTTGGTAGGCTCGACCGGCTGCGGCCGTTCAGCTCCAGACGTCGGTGCCGTCCCTTTCGGCCTTGAACAGGCGGGTCAGGTCGTGGGTGAGCACCTTCTCGACGTGCAACTGCATCATGTGGCGGTCCGGCGCATCGAACTTTGCGATCTCGGCGGCGAGGCGCTCCGGCGACGGCGGTCCGCCCATGCGCTGCGTCAGGAATATCTCCGTGAAGCGGCTCAGGAGTTCGGCGCTCTGCATGATCTCCACGTGCCCCCTCAGGGTGACCTGACGGCCGATGTTTTCCGGGTCCCAGATGCAGAAGCTGGCCGCCGGGTTCCGCCGCCAGGCGTGGTACTTGGCCCGGTTGGTGGTCGAGGTGATGGTGATGACGCCATCGACCAGGACATAGACCACCACCGCGGAGACCGGCTTGGAGTCTTTGGTCACCCACGAAACGACCGCATGGGTGGCCTTGCGGAGAATCTCGTCGACCTCGGCATCCTCCAGGACGAACGGGCTGATTTCGCGCCGGGCGAACCAGGCGGGGCGGGCGGGCGTGTCACTCACGTTCGGTTCTCCGGGCTTGCGAAGGCATCAGGGCGACATCGTACCGCAATCCGCCATTAATCATTGATTAATTTATTCTGCGTCAGCATTCGAGCGCCCTGTTTTCCAGCCTGGCGAACCACTAGGATGGGTGTTGAAACGCCATCGGGGAGCAAGTGCATGAAAGTCGATCCGACCAGGACCTGGGCCGCCGTCGAGGCCGCCTATGCAGCCGAGACCAATCCGCGCCACAAGAAGCTGCTGAAGGAAGTGCGCGATCACATGAAGACCGAGGTCTGTGGCGAGATCGAGCTTCTGATGGCCACGTTGACCGCCGAGCCGCAATATCACATCTGGGGCACCGGCCCCGACCGCGGCCCCAAGGGACGCCAGGCCGTGCGGGCGTTCTACGAGATGCTGATCGCCTCGGGCGGCAACCTCTTCGAATTCAACGTCGAGAAGATCGTCGTCAACGACAACGCCGTGGTGACCGAAGGCAGGCTGCGCAACACCCATCCCGGCGCGGCCTTGCTGGCGGCAGGCGTGACGCAGGTGAATGGCGAACCGGTCGATGCCGACGCCCGGTACGTCTCCAACGCCCAGCTGCTGACGGTCTGGCCCGCCGACCCGGACGGCAAGCTGATCGGCGAGGACATCTATTTCGGTTCGAATCCGTTCGATCTGCTGGAAAAGCTGGCGCCCGGCGATGTGCCCCGGCCTGTCGCCATGGAACGCACCTGAACGCCACAGGCCGCCCGCCGTTCAGCAGCGTGAGGACTGAACCGGGAGGTCCTTGCCTTTCTCGGGACCATCGCGCCTTTGCGCGGCGCGGCGCCTCTGGCACTATGCGCCGGTGAAAAAACCGATGCAGACAAAGCCGCAAGCGGCGCTGTTCGTCACCTGCCTTGTCGACCTGATGCGGCCGCAGGTGGGATTCGCCAGCGCGGCGCTGATCGAGGCGGCCGGCTTCGAGGTGGTCGCGCCCAGGTGGCAGACCTGTTGCGGCCAGCCCAACTACAACAGCGGCGACCGCCGCGCGGCGCGCAGCATGGCCGAGCGGACCATCTCGGTACTGGAGCCCTACAGTCATGTCGTCGTGCCGTCGGGTTCCTGCGCCGGGATGATCAAGGTGCATTATCCCAGCCTGTTCGACGAAGCCGACGCCCTGTTCGGCAAGGCTCGGGCGCTCGCCGACAGGACCGAGGAACTGACCGTGTTCCTGGCGCGCCATGGCTACACGCCATCTGTGCCGCTCCAGGCGACCCGTGTCGCCTACCACGACAGCTGCTCGGGCCTGCGCGAGCTGGGCATCCATGACCAGCCGCGTTCGCTGCTGCGCAAGCTGCCGGGCCTGAAGCTGCTGGAGCTGAGCGAGCCCGAGGTCTGCTGCGGCTTCGGCGGCACGTTCTGCGTCAAGTACCCGGATGTTTCCGGCCGCATGGTCGAGAACAAGACCGCCGACATCGCCGCGACCGGCGCCGACACCGTCGCCATGGGCGATGTGGGCTGCCTGCTCAACATCGAAGGCAAGTTGCGCCGCGAGGGCAGGGATATCCGCGCCTGCCATGTGGCAGAGCTGCTCGCCGGCACCCTGGAGAAGTCCAGTGAAAGGTAATGGCCGTGGAGGTTGAAAGCGGCGCATTCGTCGAGAAGGCGCGCGCCGCGCTGGGCGACGCCACGCTGCAGCACGCCCTGAAGCACATCAAGCACGGCTTCGTCGAGGCGCGGGCGAACGCGGCCGCGCGGCTGCCGGACTTCGAGGCCATGCGCGACCGGGCCCGCGACGTCAAGGCGCACACCATCGCCCACCTGGCGGACTACCTGGAGCAGTTCGAGGCCAACGTCACCGGGCTTGGCGGCCAGGTGCACTGGGCGCGGGACGCGGACGAGGCGCGGGCCATAGTGCTCGCTATCTGCCGCAACGCCGGTGCGCGCACGGTCACCAAGAGCAAGAGCATGGTGACCGAGGAGATCGAGCTCAATCCGTACCTGGAAGAGCATGGTATCGAGCCGATCGAGACCGACCTGGGCGAATACATCATCCAGCTCCGCAAGGAGAAGCCCAGCCACATCATCGCGCCGGTCATCCACCTGTCGAAGGACCAGGTCGCCGACACCTTCCACGAACACCATCCCAAGCATGGCTTCCACGAACGCCTGACCGTGCGGTCCGACATGGTGCGCGAGGCGCGCTCGATCCTGCGCCAGCGCTTCGTGAAGGCCGATGTCGGCATCACCGGCGCCAATTTCCTGGTGGCCGAGACCGGCTCGGCTGTGGTCGTCACCAACGAGGGCAACGCCGACCTGACCGCCTCGCTGCCCGACACCCACATCGTCGTCACCGGCATCGAAAAGCTGGTGCCGACGCTGGACGACTGCCACCTGATGCTGCGGCTTCTTCCGCGCTCGGCGACCGGGCAGGATATCACCGCCTATATCAGCTTCTTCACCGGGCCGAAGCGGACGGCCGACCTGTCGGGGTCGTCTTCGTTCCACGTGGTGCTCCTCGACAACGGCCGCTCGAACATGATGGGTACCGAATTCGAGGAGATGTTGCGCTGCATCCGCTGCGGCGCCTGCCTCAACCACTGCCCGGTCTATGCCAACATCGGCGGCCACGCCTATGGCTCGGTCTATCCCGGCCCCATGGGCGCGGTGCTCACGCCCAGCCTTGCCGGAATCGACAAGGCCGGGCACCTGCCGAACGCGTCGAGTTTCTGCGGCCGGTGCGAGGCGGTGTGTCCGGTGCGCATCCCGCTGCCGCGGATGATGCGCCACTGGCGCGAACGCGAATTCGAGCAGCATCTGACACCGCGCGGCGCGCGCTGGGGCCTGCATGCCTGGGCGGTGATCGCGGCCAGCCCGACGGTCTACCGCGCCATGTAGTGGACCGCGTCGCGCCTGCTGCGGCTGGTCGCCTGGCGCGGCTGGATCAGGCGGCTGCCACTGGCGGGCGCGGGCTGGACCGGCCAGCGCGATATGCGCCCTCCGTCGGGCGACAGTTTCCAG
>CAMBYA010000056.1 GCA_945872035.1 Rhizobium sp. Q54 | reverse complement strand
TGGCGGCGGGCTGGGCGTGATGGCGGCCGACGCGCTTGCCGCGCGCGGCGGGGCGCTCGCCGACCTGTCCGAAGCGACTGTCGCGGCGCTGGACAAGGTCCTGCCGCCGACCTGGTCGCGGGGCAACCCGGTCGACATCATCGGCGATGCGCCCGGCGCCCGATATGGCGATGCGCTCGACGCGCTGCTGACCGCGCCGGAGGTGGACGCGCTGCTGGTGATGCATGCGCCCACCGGCATCACCTCGAGCGACGAGGTGGCTCGCGGCGTCGTCGACAAGCTTGCCGGCGCCCGCAAGACGGTGCTGGCCAACTGGATGGGCGGCAAGGTGGTCGGGCCAGGCCGCGAGATCCTGGAGGCCGCCGGCATTCCATCATTCGAGACGCCGGGCGCGGCGGTCAGCGCATTCAGCCAGCTCAGCGGCTACCGCAAGCTTCAGTCGCTATTGTACGAGACGCCTTCCGCCAGTCCGGAACACTTCAAGCCCGACCAGGCGCGCGCCAGGTCGGTGATCGACGTCGTGCTCGCCGACGGGCGCAGCCTGCTGACCGAGTACGAGGCCAAGGAACTGCTCGATGCCTACGCCATTCCCATCGTGGTCACGCGCATCGCTCGCGACGCGGCGGAGGCGGTACGTCTCGCCGATGGGATGGGCTATCCGGTCGTCGTCAAGATTCTCTCCCGCGAGATCAGCCACAAATCGGATGTGGGCGGCGTGGCGCTGAACCTGAAGTCGGCGGACGCGGTGCGTTCAGCGGTCGAGACCATTGCCGAGCGGGCGGCAGAGCTTCGCCCAGACGCCAGGCTGGATGGCTTTACCGTTCAGCAGATGCTGACGCGCCCGACGGCCCACGAGTTGCTCGTCGGCTGTTTCACGGATGACGTTTTCGGGCCGGTCATCATGTTCGGTCAGGGCGGTACCGCCGTCGAGGTGATCCGCGACCGGGCGGTGGCGCTGCCGCCGCTCAACATGGCCATCGCCGGACGGCTGGTCGCCGCGACGCGGGTCTCGCGCCTGCTTGAAGGCTACCGCGACCGGCCGCGCGCCGACATGGATGCGATCCAGCTGGTGCTGCTGAAGCTGGCACAGCTCGTGATCGATTTTCCCGAGGTTGCCGAGCTGGACATCAATCCGCTGTTGGCCGACGACAAGGGCGTGACCGCTCTCGACGCGCGCGTCGTCGTCCGCGCTGCCACAGGTTCCGGTATCAACCGCCTCGCGATAAGGCCCTATCCGGACGGGCTGGAAGAGCAGGTCAGGCTGCGAACCGGCGAGATGGTGATGCTCCGTCCGATCCGCCCCGAGGACGAGGCCGCGCACGCGGCGTTCTTCAACCATCTGGAGCAGGAGGATATTCGGTTCCGTTTCTTCAACGTAATGAAGGCACCGGACCATGACACGCTCGCCCGCTTCACCCAGATCGACTACGACCGCGAGATGTGCTTCATCGCCACCCGTCACACGGACGGCGGCGCCGAGACGCTGGGCGTGGTGCGCGCCATCGCCGATCCGGACAACGAATGGGCGGAGTACGCCATCATCGTCCGCTCCGACATGAAGGGTGCGGGACTGGGTCAGGCATTGATGGACAAGTTGATCGCCTATG
Source organism: Rhizobium sp. Q54 (assembly GCA_945872035.1). Lineage (GTDB taxonomy): Bacteria > Pseudomonadota > Alphaproteobacteria > SMXS01 > SMXS01 > RI-34. The sequence goes on along the minus strand of CAMBYA010000056.1, from coordinate 9,043 downwards.
CCCGGGCGCGCGACACTAAGGTGCTGTGGGGCGATGTCCTGCCCGACAACGACTCCATGCTGGATCTTGCCGAGAGGCTCGACTTTCAGGTGCGTCCCAGCGTCGACGGAACGACCGTGCGCACGGAACTCATGCTGTCCTAGTGCGCCAGCAGCAGCGGCAGGTCCATGGTGCGGAGCAGGTCGCGGGTGACGCCGCCCAGCACGGTCTCGAACATGCGGGAATGGCCCCAGGCGCCGCAGACCAGCAGGTCGGCGCCGAAGTCCCGGGCCTCGAAAGCCAGCGCCGCGGCGGCAGGTCCATCGGTGTCCGTCGTGTGGTCGGCTTCGGCCCGCACGCCGTGCCGGGCCAGATGCTGGGCGATCTCGGCGCCGGGAATATGGCGGCTGTCCTCGTCGCCGACGGTCAGCACCTTCACGGCCTCGGCTTGCTCCAGGATCGGCAGTGCGTCGTTGAGCGCGCGCGTCGCTTCCTTGCTGCTGTTCCAGCCGATGATCACCCGTTTGCCGATCGATGAACCCGCGCCTCGCCATGGCACCACCAGCACCGGTCTTCCGGCCGTCAGCACCAGGTCGCCGGACAGGCTGCTCGCCGGTCCGGCCGGCACGTCGTCGCCGGTTCCCTGGGCCACGATGACGAGGTCGGTATAGTGGGCATGCTGTGCAAACACCGCGCGGATGTCGCCCTCGCGGTAGCGCCACTCGGCACGGATACCCGTCGCCGTCTCGCGTGCCTTCACGCGCGCCTCGATCTCCCGGGCGGCCACGCGCAACTCATCGATGTAGCTCTCCGCCACATTCGCGGGCACGTAAGGGACGACGTAGGACGGGATAGGCATGTTGTCGACCACGCTGAGCGCAGTCAGGGACGCGCCGTGGGTCTCGGCCAGGGCAAACGCGACGTCTTCCGTCGACTGGCCGGCTGGTCCCTCGAACGCATGAAACAGAATGTTCCGGATCGTCATGACCCTCTCCCCTGATGATACGGCACCTGGACCGCAGTACAGGCATCATGGCGCGACGGCCCTAACAGGCAATTGATCCGGCTCAATAGCCGGCTTTGTTTCCTTGGGCAGCGGTCTTGCTGGCGATGGCGGCGATCAGGCCATCGAAACCCTGGGAACGCAGGACGCCCGCGAATTCGGACCGGCGCAGCGCCACCTCGCTGACCCGTCCGCCGAGATAGAGGTCCGAAACCCGCCATGCGTCGCCGGTTTTGCGCATGACATAGTCGATCGGAATCGAGGCCTCCTGCGGAATGCGGACCTCGCTGTTGACGATCACTGTGCCCGATGGACCTGGCCGCTCACCGGTCACGGCCAGCGTCTGGCCGGTGAAGTTCTTGAACCGGCTGGCGTAGATGGCGCAAAGATATTGCCTGAACTTGCCCACATAGGTGGTGCGCTGTTCCTCGCTCCAGCTGTCCCAGACGCTGCGGCCGATGGCCATGGCGCTCTGCAGCTTCACGTCCATCTTCGTCTCGAGCATCGGGCACAGCGCCTCGACCCGTTTGTCGAACGGCTGGCCGCTGGTCTTCTTCATGATTCCGAGCATGCCGGTCTGCAGGTCGTCGACGGCCGCCTGCGCCGATCCGGGCGTCAGCGTGGCCTCGGCATGGGCGCCCGGCACGAACAAGGCCGCGATCAACAGCGCGGCGATAACGGATTTCAACCGGGTGGTCTCCTGATCATGGGCGGCGGTGGCGTCGCCGCACGGAATATAGGGTCAGGCGACCGACATCGCAAAGGCCGTTACGCCTCGAACTGCTCGGCCAGAATGCGCTCGGCGAGGTTGTGGCCGGGATCGTAAAGCAGGCGCAGCGTGAGGTTCCGGTCCTCCTGCACCTCGACCCGCGACACATCGCGCACCTCGAGATTGTCGGCGGTGGCGCTGACCGGCCGTTCCCCAGGATCGTCGACGATGAACTCCACATGGGCGTCATGCGGCAGCAGCGCGCCGCGCCAGCGGCGCGGGCGGAAGGCGCTGATCGGCGTCAGGCACAGGATATCGGAATCGATCGGTACGATGGGACCATGGGCCGAAAGATTATAGGCGGTGCTGCCGGCAGGCGTGGCGACCAGCACGCCGTCGCACACCAACTCGGCCATGCGCGGCTTGCCGTCGATGTGGATGGCCAGTTTGGCTGCCTGGTAGGTCTGGCGCAGCAGCGAGACCTCGTTGATGGCCAGCGCCTCGGTGAACGTGCCGTCGATGGCATGCGCCCGCATCCGCAGCGGATGCAGTTCTACCAGCTCGGCCGCCTCGATCCGCTCCAGCAGGCCGTCCTCGACATAGTCGTTCATCAGGAAGCCCAGCGATCCTGCGTTCATGCCGTAGACCGGCAGGCCGTGCTTGAGCACGCTGTGCAGGGTGCGGAGCATGAAGCCGTCGCCGCCGAGAGCGACGATGACGTCGGCGTCCTGCAGCTTCACGCTGCTGTAGCGGGCCTCCAACGACTGCAGGATGGCCTGCGCCTTGGGCGTGGGGTTGGCGGCGAACGCGATGCGGAGTTGCGGCATGGGACTTTCGGACGGCGGGACGGAACTAGCCGCCCGTCACGCTCATATGGCGTGATACGGCCGGCGTCTGGCGGCGCCGGTCTATCACGAAATCATGACCTTTCGGTTTCCGTCCGATCGCCTCGTCGATGGCGTCGTTAAGGGCGGTGTTGTCGGCATCGGCGCGCAGGGCGGCGCGCAGGTCGGCCGAATCCTCCTGGCCCAGGCACATGTAGAGCATGCCGGTGCAGGTCACCCGCACCCGATTGCAGGATTCGCAGAAATTGTGGGTGAGCGGCGTGATGAAACCGACGCGCTGGCCGGTCTCGGCAAGCGTCACGTAGCGCGCCGGGCCGCCCGTATTGTGGGTGGAGTCCAGCATGCTGTAGCGCCGGCCGATCTGGGCCTTGACCAGCGACAGCGGCAGGTAGTTGTCGACGCGGGCCACGTCCACCTCGCCCAGCGGCATGGTCTCGATGAAGGTCAGGTCGAAGCTTTCCTGGCCGGCCCAGCCGATCAGATCGAACACTTCGCCGTCGTTCACGTCGCGCAGCGCCACCGTGTTGATCTTGATCTGCAGCCCGGCTTCTTTCGCCGCACGGAGCCCTTCCTGCACCTGGTCCAGCTTGCCCCAGCGGGTGATGCGGGTGAATTTCTCCGGGTCCAGCGTGTCGACCGACACGTTGATCCGCTTGACGCCGGCCTCGGCCAGGTCGCCGGCATATTTCGCGAGCTGGCTGCCATTGGTGGTGAGGGTCAGCTCATCGAGCGCGCCGGTGCGCAGATGCCGGCCCAGCGAGCGGATCAGGGTCATGATGTCGCGCCGCACCAGCGGCTCGCCGCCGGTCAGCCGCAGCTTGCGCACGCCCTTGCCGATGAACGCGGTGCACAGCCGGTCCAGCTCCTCCAGCGACAGCACGTCCGACTTGGGCAGGAACGTCATGTCCTCGGCCATGCAGTAGACGCAGCGAAAGTCGCACCGGTCCGTCACCGACACGCGGAGATAGCTGATGTGCCGCCCGAAGGGGTCGATCACGGCTGGTTCCCTGTTCCCATCAAGGTTCCTTATATAGCAGGATACCGGCAGGATTTAAGGGCTTTCGGCGGGAGGGTTGCGCGTGGAGGTGAAGATCGAGGACGCTGTGGCTGATGACCTGCAGGCCATCGCCGCCATCCTCAACCATTCGATCCTGACAACCACGGCGGCATGGTACGACGAGCCGTGCACGGATGAGTGGATGGCGGCCTGGTTCGAACTTAGGCGGGCGAAAGGCTGGCCTGTGTTGGTTGCGCGCCGGGAGGAGCGGGTGGTCGGTTACGCGACCTACGGCGAGTTCCGGTCGCGCACCGGCTACCGCGACACAATGGAGCACTCGGTATATGTGGACGAGGCGTTCCACCGCAGCGGCATCGGGCGCATGTTGCTGGTCGAACTGGTCGAACGCGCGCGGGGCAACGGCGTCCACGTGCTGGTCGGCGGCATCGCGGACGAGAACGCCGCCAGCATCGCGCTTCACCAGGCCCTCGGGTTCGTGGAGGTCGCACGGATGCCGGAAGTAGGCCAGAAATTCGGCCGGTGGTTGACACTAATCTTCATGCAGAAGGTTTTATAGGCTCGATAACTACCCAAAAATACTCGTCATCCCGGCGAAGGCCGGGACCCAGACTTGACTGTTCACGCGTCATCCTGAACCGCTTGGTCTGGGTTACATAGTCTGGGCCCCGGCCTTCGCCGGGGTGACGAACGAGGATTTTAAGCCGCCTTCGCGGCAATCCCCGCCAGCGCTTTCACCAGGTCGAGTGCTCCCCGGACGCGCTTCTTGTCGTCTGCCCAGTCGCGCATCAGCACCAGCGTGTGGTCCGGGCGCAGCTTGGCGGTGCCGGATTGTTTGGAAAGAAATTCCACCAACCCACCGGGATTGCTGAAGGATTTGTTGTGGAAGCTGACCGTGGCGCCGCGTGGCCCTGCGTCCAGCTTGGCGACGCCGGCCCGCTGGCAAAGCTGCTTGATGGAGACGATCTTGAGCAGGCTTTCAACTTCGGCGGGCAGGCTGCCGAAGCGGTCGATCATCTCGCCCGCCAGGCTTTCGATCTCCTCCGGTGTCCTGAGTTGGGCGATGCGGCGATAGAGGCCCAGGCGGATGCCCAGGTCGGCCACGTAGGTCTCCGGGATCAGCACAGCGGTGCCCAGGTTGACCGCCGCCGACCATTCCTCGTCGAACACCACGTCGCCGGTCTGGTCCGAGCGGGCGCGGGCGACGGCTTCCTCAAGCAGGTGCTGGTAGAGCTCGACGCCCACTTCCTTGATGTGGCCGGACTGTTCCTCGCCGAGCAGGTTGCCGGCGCCGCGGATGTCCAGATCATGGCTGGCGAGCGTGAAGCCCGCGCCAAGTTCATCCAGCGATTGTAATACCTTGAGGCGCTTTTCCGCGGTCTTGGTCAAGGTCTTGCCCGGTGGCACGGTGAGGTACGCGTAGGCGCGCAGCTTGGACCGGCCGATGCGGCCGCGCAGCTGGTAGAGCTGCGCCAGGCCGAACTGGTCGGCCCGGTGGATGATCATGGTGTTGACGGTCGGGATGTCGATGCCGGATTCGATGATGGTCGTGGACAGCAATACGTCGAAGCGGTTGTCATAGAACGCGTTCATCACGTCCTCGAGCTGCTCGCCTCCCATCTGGCCATGCGCCACGGCGAACTTCACCTCCGGCACTTCCTCCCTCAGGAACTTCTCGATCTCGGCAAGGTCCGCGATGCGCGGGCAGACATAGTAGGACTGGCCGCCGCGGTAATGCTCGCGCAGCAGCGCCTCGCGTACCGCCAGCGGATCCATGGGCATGACGAAGGTGCGCACCGCCAGCCGGTCGACCGGCGGCGTGGCGATGATGCTCAGGCCGCGCAGGCCGCTCATGGCCAGCTGCAGCGTGCGCGGGATCGGCGTGGCGGTCAGCGTCAGCACGTGCACGTCCTCGCGCAGGGCCTTCAGCCGCTCCTTGTGGCGCACGCCGAAATGCTGCTCCTCGTCGATAACAAGCAGCCCTAGGTCCTTGAACTTGATGCCTTTTCCCAGAAGCGCATGGGTGCCGACGACGATGTCGACATGGCCGCTGGTCAGGTTTTCCTTCACCAGCTTGGCTTCCTTGGCGCTGACCAGCCGCGACAGCTGCTCGATGCGCACCGGCAGGCCTGCGAAGCGTTCGGTGAACGACTTGAAGTGCTGGCGCACCAGCAGCGTGGTCGGTGCGATCACCGCCACCTGCTTGCCTTCCAGCGCGGCGATGAAGGCGCTCCGCAATGCCACCTCGGTCTTGCCGAACCCCACATCGCCGCAGATCAGGCGGTCCATGGGCTTGCCGTCGACCAGGTCGTGGACCACGTCGTCGATGGCGCGGAGCTGGTCGTCGGTTTCCTGGTAGGGGAAACGGGCGCAGAACTCGTCATAAAGGCCCTGCGGCGGCAGAAGCTTGGGGGCCACGCGAAGTTCGCGCAGCGCCGCCACCTTCATCAGCTCGTCGGCCATGTCCTTCAGGCGCTGCTTCAGCGCCGCCTTGCGGCTCTGCCAGGCCTGGCCGCCGAGCCTGTCGAGCTGGACGACGGCGTCCTCGGAGCCGTAGCGCGACAGCACGTCGATGTTCTCGACCGGCACGAACAGCTTGTCGCCGCCGGCATAGACGATCATCACGCAGTCATGCGGTGCACCAGACACGTCGATGGTCTTGAGACCCTCGTATCGGCCGATGCCGTGATCGAGATGCACGACGTAGTCGCCTTCGTTGAGCGACGACGCCTCGGCGATGAAGTTCTCGGCACGTCGCGAGCGCTTCGGCTTGCGGATCAGCCGGTCGCCCAGGATGTCCTGCTCGGTGACCAGCGCCAGGTCGGCGGTCTCGAAGCCGTGCTCCAGCCGCAGCACCGCGAGGCCGGCGAAATTCTTCGGCAGGCTGGCGACTTCTGACCAGTGATCGATTCGCTTGCTGGCCGTCATGCCGTGGTCGGCCATGACCAGGCCGAGACGCTCGCGCGAACCTTCCGAATAGGACGCGATCAGCACCCGCTTGCCTTCGTCCACCAGCTCGATCAGGTGCTGGCGCAGCGCGTCATAGACGTTGACCTCGCGCAGGTTCCGCTCGGGTGCGAAATCGCGGCCGCGGCGAGAGCCGTAATCGACGACGTTTGCCGATTCAGGCAGCTGGTAGGCGCTGAACGCCCGGGCGTCCTGCCGCTCCAGCCGCTGGTTCCATTCGCCGGCGGTCAGGTAGAGTTGATTGGGTGGCAGCGGGTGGTAGCGGGTCTCGCCGCGCATCTGGGCCTGCTCGCTGCGCGCCTTGTAGTAATCGTCGACCATCTCACGCCGCGAGGTGAACGACTCGTCCGCGAGATGATCGAGGCTGACGAAGGCGTCGGGCAGATAGTCGAACACGGTGTCGAGATGCTCGTAGAACAGCGGTAGCCAGTGCTCCATGCCCTGGTATTTCCTGGCTTCGCTGACCGCCTCGTAGAGCGGATCGCCGCCGGTCACGGCGCCGAACATCTCGCGGTAGCCGGCGCGAAAGCGAACGATGGAGGCCTCATCGAGCGGCGTCTCGCTCACCGGCACCAGCCGGAAGCGCTGGTCCTTGCCGGTGGTCAGCTGGTTCAGTGGATCGAAGCGCCTTATGCCGTCGAGCGTGTCGCCGAAGAAATCGAGTCGGATCGGTTCCTCGGCCCCGGCCGGGAAGATGTCGACCAGGCCGCCGCGCACCGCGAACTCGCCCGCCTCGCTGACCGTGCTGGAGCGGACATAGCCGTTCTCGGTCAGGAACTTCACCAGGTCGTCGCTCTTCACCGTATCGCCGATCCGGGCGATGAGGCTGTTCCGGCGCAGCACGTCGCGCGGCGGCAGGCGCTGGCTGGCGGCGTTCACGGTGGTCAGGATCACGCGTCCCTTCGCCGTCGGACCTGCCAGCAGCGACAGCGTCTCCATGCGTCGGGCGCACAGCACCGGATTGGGCGATATGCGGTCGTAGGGCAGGCAGTCCCAGGCGGGCAGGGTGACGATCTCGATCTCGGGTGCGAAGAACTCCAGCGCGTCGGCCAGCGCGGCCAGGCGCGCGTCGTCGCGGGCCACATGCAGCACGCCGCCCAGCGCGCCTTCAGCCGCGCGGGCGCGCGCCACCTCGGCGATGATCAGGGCGTCGGCGCCTTCCGGGACGCCGCACAGCGTGAGGCGGCCCGCCATTTCGAGAACGCGTGGGTTCACCGAAGTCCCTCGACGGTGAAATCGAATGCCTGCAGTAAATCCATCACCCTGGTTCGGTGTTCCTCGGGAACCGGATCACGGCCGATCACCCAGCCATAGACGTCCAGGTCCTGCTCCTCGAGCAGCGCGGAGAACTGGTCCAGCTCCTCGGCGCCGAAGTGCTGCAGATATGCGTCGGCGAACCGGCCCATCATCAGGTCGGCTTCCTTGGTTCCACGGTGCCAGGCACGGAAGCGCAATTTCTTGCGCGTAACCTCGAGGGTCTCGGTCATGAGGCTCGCTCCCTTCGCGGCCCCCGATATAATGTCTCCGCACCCGTCTGTCAGCACCCGGAAGGCTGCCGTGCGTCCCGAGGTCCTGTTTCCCCTGTTCAAACCCGTCACGTCGATCTCCGGCGTGGGCCCGCGCATGGCCAAGCTGGTGGAGAAGGTGGCGGGCGAAAAGGTCATCGACCTGTGCTGGCACCTGCCCACCGGCCTGATCGACCGGCGCTTCTCGCCCAAGGTGGCCGAGGCGCCCATCGGGCAGGTGGTGACCCTGACCGTGCAGGTGGACCGGCACGAGCGACCCGGCAATGCGCGCAGCCCTTACCGCGTCCTGTGCAGCGACGAGACCGGGTTCATCGCGCTCGTGTTCTTCAGCGCCCGCGACGACTATCTGCGCAGGCTTCTGCCCGAAGGCGCCACACGCGTCATCAGCGGCACCGTCGAGGAGTTCAACGGCGGGCGGCAGATGAACCATCCGGACTACATCGTCAGCCCCGAGGAAAAGGCCGCCATCCAGATCGTCGAGCCGGTCTATCCGCTGACTGCGGGCCTGTCCCCCAAGATCCTCACCAAGGCGATCCGGTCCGGGCTGCTGACCTTGCCGGCATTGCCAGAATGGCTCGACAGGGCGACGCTGTCGCGCGGCGGCTGGGCGGCCTGGGCTGATGCGCTCAGGACCGCGCACAGCCCGGAAGCGACGTCCGACCTCGATCCTAACACCAGCGCCCGCCAGCGGCTCGCCTATGACGAGTTGCTCGCCAACCAGCTAGCGCTGGCGCTCGTGCGCACCCGCATGCGCCGTGCGAAGGGCCGGCCGCTGAGAGGAAATGGCGACCTGCGTGCGAAGCTGGCCACGCTTCTGCCCTATGAGCTGACCGGCGCGCAGAAGACGGCGATCGGCGAGATCCTCGCCGACATGGCGTCGCCGGACCGCATGCTGCGCCTGCTGCAGGGCGACGTGGGCAGCGGCAAGACCGTCGTCGCGCTGCATGCCATGCTCACGGCGGTCGAGGACGGCGCGCAGGCGGCGCTGCTGGCGCCCAC
>CAMBYA010000055.1 GCA_945872035.1 Rhizobium sp. Q54 | reverse complement strand
GGTCGAGTAGCGCGCCGGTCAGCCGCTCGGACCCCAGCACCGCCGTCCAGTCCTCGAACGGCAAGTTCGAGGTGACGATGGTCGAGCCACTCCCGGACAAAAGCAGGCCGTCATGCGGAATCCGGTGCGCGCGACCTGCCCAAGTCTTCACGCCCCGCCGTATTTTCCTTGATACTGCACTTTGTTACAGGCCGGGTAAAGACCCCAGGCCGAACGCCGGAAGCGTCAAGTAACCTGCATGAAAAGCTGCTGAAAATCCTCGGTGGTGTTCACCTTCGGGTACGCCTCGTCCGGAACGGGCACGCCGAGGAAGCGGCACAGCGGCTCCCAGCCGTCGGACGCCTGGAACACCAGCAGCCGCTCCTTCGGGATGACCTTCTGCACGGTCTCGTTGTGGCGGTTGAAGATCGAGATCGCATGGGCACGGTCGTCGATGTCGCCGCCGAAGGTGTCCTCGACCACCAGCTTGCGGACCATGGCGATCTGGGTGCGGATGTTGGCCGGCGCCTGGGCATGATCCATGCGCATGGCACGGAAGATGGTGTTCTGGCAGCTGTCGAACCACTTGTCGGGATCGCGCAGGCTGAGAATGACCTTGGCGTCGGGATAGCGGTCGGCCAGCTCGCGATAGTAGTTGCAGGCCGGCCAGTCCACGGTGGCCTTGTAGCCCCTGAACACCGCCTCCCAGTCCGGCGTCCCGCCGAACACGATGTCGTGCCAGACCTGGGCGAAGCCGCCCTGGATCACCTCCATCATGTGATAGCACGGATCGAAGCCGAGTTTTTCGAGCGCTCCCTTGAGCGACAGCGTGCCGGTGCGGCCGAAGCCGGCACCGATGACCGAAAGGGCCATGTCTCCCCCCTCTGGTTGATATGAGCCGCCGCGGCCAAGCCCCTACTAGAAGTTGGCGAACCGCGCGGCCCGCAACCTTAGCGCAGGATTCCGTGCCCGCCACCCCGATAAATCCTTGGAGGCGCGGGAAGAACGACGCATCCTGACCGGCGCGGGAAGGGAGACCCGCGCCAATCGACAAGCGGGGAGAGACACATGAGCGGACGGTTCGACCTGACGGGCAAGGTGGCGCTGGTCACCGGCGGCAGCCGCGGCCTGGGCAAGGAGATGGTGCTGGCCTTCGCCGAGGCCGGCGCCGACGTGATCGTCGCCAGCCGCAAGCTGGAGAACTGCGAGGCGCTGGCCGCCGAGGTCCGGGAACGGTTCGGCCGCAAGGCGCTGGCCTACGGCGTGCACGTGGGCAACTGGAACGAGCTGGACGGGCTGGTGGATGCCGCCTATGGCGCATTCGGCAAGGTCGACATCCTGGTCAACAACGCCGGCATGTCGCCGCTGTACCCGTCGCCCGACGAGGTGACCGAGGCGCTCTACGACAAGGTGCTGGACATCAACCTGAAAGGACCTTTCCGGCTGAGCGCGCTGGTCGGCGGGCGCATGGCGAAGGGCGACGGCGGCTCGATCATCAACATCTCCAGCATCGCCTCGCTGCGGCCGACGGCGAACGTGATTCCCTATGCGGCGGCCAAGGCCGGGCTGAACGCCATGACCCAGGCCTATGCCTTCGCCTACGGGCCGAACGTGCGGGTCAACTGCATCTGCTGCGGGGCGTTCCGCACCGATGTGTCGAAGGCGTGGGACATGGACGCCGCAGAAGCCCGCGCGAAGAACTACGCCCTCAAGCGCATCGGGGAGCCCAACGAGGTGGTGGGCGCGGCGCTCTACTTCGCGTCGGACGCGTCCAGCTACACCAGCGGCGCGGTGCTGACCGTGGACGGCGGCAGATGAGGACACGCTAGCGCATGGGGACGGGTCCCAGGGTTGCCATCATCGGCGGCGGCATGTCCGGCCTGTGCATGGGCATCGCGCTCCGGCAGGCCGGGCTCGAGGACTTCGTCATCTATGAGAAGGGCGCCAATGTGGGCGGCACCTGGTGGGAGAACACCTATCCCGGCGTCGCCTGCGACGTGCCGTCGCACCTCTATTCCTATTCGTTCGAACCCAATCCGGACTGGAGCCACGTCTATTCCCCGGGCGGGGAGATCCAGCATTATTTCGAGCGCTGTGCCGGCAAGTACGGCCTGTGGCCGCATATCAGGCTCGGCCGCGAGATCACCGACGCGCGCTTCGACGAGGCCACCAACCGCTGGCGCCTGACCACCGGCGCCGGCGAACACGATGAAGCCGATGTGCTGGTGAGCGCCATCGGCGCGCTGCACGTGCCGAATTTTCCCGACATCGACGGGTTGGACGGCTTTGCCGGGGCAATGATCCATTCGGCCTCGTGGAACCCCGACATCGACCTTGCCGGCAAGCGGGTCGCGGTGATCGGCAGCGCCGCGAGCGCGGTGCAGATCGTGCCCGCCATCGTCGACAGCGTCGCGCACCTGGAGGTGTTCCAGCGCACGCCCAACTGGATCATCCCGCGCCTCGACCGCGCCTATCCGGCCTCGTGGAAGCGCGCGTTCCGCGGCGTGCCATTCCTTGGCCGGCTGCACCGCTGGCAGCTCTACTGGATGCTGGAGAGCCGCTTCCCGCTGTTCCTGCGCCGCAACCGGCGCAACGAGCAGGAGAAGCGGCTGGCGCTGCGTCACCTGGAGGCGCAGGTGCCCGATCCGGAACTGCGGATGAAGCTGACGCCCGATTATCCGCCCGGCTGCAAGCGCATCCTGGTGTCCGACGATTTCTATCCGGCACTGACGCGGGAGAACGTGGACCTGGTGACCGATCCCATCGCCCGGATCGAACCCGAGGGCATCGTCACCGCCGACGGCGCGCTGCACCGCGCCGACGTCATCATCCTCGCCACCGGCTTCCGCACTACCGACGTGCCGAGGACCGAGATCACCGGCCGCGGCGGCCTGACCCTGCGCGATGCCTGGAAGGACGGCATGGCGGCGCACCGGACAGTCGCCGTGCCCGGCTTCCCCAACTACTTCACCTTGCTCGGCCCGGGCAGCGGCCTCGGCCACAGCTCGATCATCTTCATGGTCGAGCAGCAGGTGCGCTATGTGCTGCAATGCCTCTGGAAGCTGGTCGAGCGCCGCACCATGGAGCCGCGCCCCGACGCCGCCGCCCGCTTCGACGCCGCCATGCAGCGCGGCCTCGCCGGCACCATCTGGCAGGCCGGCTGCAAAAGCTGGTACCAGGACCGGAACGGCAAGATCACCACGCTCTGGCCGCACAGCACGATCCGCTACTGGTGGGAGATGGGGAAAGTGCGGTTCGGCGAGTACACGTTGAAATGAGCGCGCGCGGACCCTGCGCTATGCCACTCACCCCATTATCCGTGTCCCTGAGCTTGGCATCACGATCAATTCCGGGGCGATCCGCCCCAACCGAAGGAGTTAATGACATGTCCACTGGCCCCATCGAAGACGTCCTCACCATCCGCGAACTGGTCGAGCGCTACTGCGACGCCGTGATGCTGAAGGACCCAGCCCTCTGGGCGACGACATGGGCCGAGGACGACGCGTCCTGGGTGATGTACGGCAACCCGATGGACGGCCGGGACTTCATCGTGTCGCGCTGGACCGAAATGATGAGCGCGGTGAAGTCGATCAGCTTCTTCCCGATGATGGTCTCGGTCGACGTGGACGGCGACACCGCCACCAGCAAGAACTACTTCAAGGAAGACATCGAGCTGCACGACGGCCGGACATACAGCTCCACCGGCTACTACAACGACGTGCTGGTGAAGGTCGGCGGACGCTGGTTCTTCAAGACGCGGGTGCATACGTCACTGCACCGGAGCGCACAGATTTCGATCGTTACGGATTTGGATGAATGAGCGGCCACCCACTCAGCCGTCATCCCGCCGCAGGGCGGGATCCAGTCCCTGATGTAAAGACCGGCGCGAAGCGCGCGGTACTGCCAAGTCTGGATGCCGCCCTTCGGCGGCATGACGGCTGGGGTTAGCGGCCACCCCTGATCGCCGGCAGGAAATATACCTCCGACTCCGCGCCCACGTCCTCCAGCATCGCGTCCTGGTAGACGATCCCGTCGATGGCGACGGCCATGGCGTCGGATTCCAGCACCTCGGCGATGCCCGGATAGCGTCCTTCCAGCGCCTTGATCAGGCGCAGGACGTTGCTGCCTTCCACACGGATCTCCACCTCGCCGCCGGCGAACCGGCGGCCCAGGTCTCCGGACAGGACGACGCGCGCCAACCGACTAGCCGTTGGCCTTGGCCTTTTCCGCCGCCTCCAGCGCCGCCAGCACCTTTGGCGGCGAGAACGGCAGGTCGCGCATGCGCACGCCCGTGGCGTCGTAGATGGCGTTGGCGATGGCCGCGAGCGGCGGCACGATGGGCGCCTCGCCCACGCCGCGCACGCCGAACGGATGGTTCGGGTTCGGCACCTCGATGATCACCGCGTCGATCATCGGCAGGTCGGACGCCACCGGCATGCGGTAGTCGAGGAAGCCCGCGTTCTCCAGCCGGCCGTTCTCGTCGTGGATGTACTCCTCGTTGAGCGCCCAGCCGATCCCCTGCACCACGCCGCCCTGCATCTGCCCTTCGACATAGCTCGGATGCACCGCCTTGCCGGCGTCCTGGAACGCGGTGTAGCGCAGGATGGTGATCTTGCCGGTCTCCCGGTCCACTTCCAGGTCGCACAGGTGGGTAGTGAGCGACGGGCCCGCGCCCGAGGCGTTGATCGAGGCGTGGCCCATGATCTGGCCGCCGGTCTTGGCCGCCTTCTGGGCGATCTGCGAGATGGTCAGCGAGCGGTTGCCGTTCATCTCCTGGGCCGCGCCGTCGCGCCAGCCCACCTGGTCCACGTCGATGTCCCACATCTTGGCCGCCCGCTCGCGCATCTGGCGCACGGCGTCCTCGGTCGCCTGCACCACGGCAATGCCGGTGGCGAAGGTGACGCGGCTGCCGCCGGTGACGTCGTTGAAGGCGATGGCGGTGGTGTCGACGATGGACGGGCGCACCTTTTCGGCGGCGATGCCCAGCACCTCGGCGCACATCATGGCCAGCGAGGCGCGGGAGCCGCCGATATCGGGGCAGCCCTCGACCAGCGAGATGGTGCCGTCGCGGTTGACGACGACCGTTGCCGCCGACTGGCCGCCGATATTGATCCAGAAGCCGCTGGCGACGCCGCGTCCCTGGTTCGGGCCCAGATTGACCTTGTAGTGCGGATGGTTCTTCGCCGACGACAGGCATTCGATGCCGCCCAGCGGGCCATAGGTCGGGCCATAGGGCGACTTGGAGCCCTCGACCGCCGAGTTCTTCGCCCGGAAGTCGATGGGGTCCATCTTCAGCTCGTGCGCCAGCTCGTCCAGCACCGTCTCGAATGCGAAGGCGCCGTTGGGCGCGCCGGGCGCCCGGTAGGCGTGGACCTTCGCGATGTTGACGACAACGTCATAGCCGGTGATCGACAGGTTCGGGATGTCGTAGGGCGCCGAGCAGAACATCACCGCCGCACCAACCGGCGAGCCGGGAAACGCGCCGGCCTGGAACTTGATGACCACTTCCGCGCTGGTGATGGTGCCGTCCTTCATGGCGCCGATCCTGGCGGTCATGGAACTGCCCGAATGCGGGCCGGTGGCGCGCAGCACCTCGCCGCGGCTCATGGTCATCTTCACCGGCCGGCCCGATGCCTTCGACAGCATCAGCGCCAGCGGCTCCAGATAGACCGTGGTCTTGCCGCCGAAGCCGCCGCCGATCTCGGCGGGGATCACCTTCAGCGACGAGGCTTCCATGCCCAGCATGGTGATGCACAGGTCGCGGATGACGAACTGGCCCTGGCTGGAGCACCAGACCATGGCCTGGCCGTCCTCGGCATAGTTGGCGACGCAGCCCTGCGGTTCGATATAGCCCTGGTGCACCGCCTTGGTTGTATAGGTCCGCTCGATGACGATGTCGGCCTCGGCGAAGCCCTTTTCGATGTCGCCCTTGCTGACGACGATGCGCTTGGCGATGTTGGACGGCGTCTCCGGCCTGGGTTCGACACCCTCGGTGAAGAGGTCGTCATGCAGCAGCGGCGCATCCGCCTTCATGGCCTCGTCCACGTCGATGACGTGAGGCAGCACCTCGTACTCGATCTCGATCAGGCCGAGCGCCTCGCGGGCAATGGCCTCCGAGATGGCGGCGACGGCCGCGACCGGATGGCCGTCATAGAACACCTTGTCGCGCGCCAGCAGGTTTTTGGCCAGATGCTGGGTGTTGATGGCCGATTCGCCGGCCTGGGTAACGCCCGGCGGCGGCAGCGGCAGGTCGGCGCCGGTGATGACAGCCTTCACGCCAGGATGCGCCCGCGCCTTGTCGGTATTGATGGAGATCACCTTGGCATGGGCGTGCGGGCTGCGCAGGATGCTTCCCCACAGCATGCCGGGCAGGGTGAAATCCGACGCGTAGTTCGCGCGGCCGGTCACCTTGTCGGGGCCGTCATGGCGGACGGGACGGGTGCCGACGACCTTGAGCGACTTGGGTTCGTATGTCATGCGGGTTGCCCTTTCATCTCGGCGGCCGCGTGCTGCACGGCTCGGACGATCTTGTCATAGCCCGTGCAGCGGCACAGATTGCCGGCCAGCCAGTAGCGGATCTCGGTTTCGGAGGGATCTGGATTGCGATCGAGCAGCGCCTTGGCCGCGACGATGAAGCCGGGCGTGCAGAAGCCGCACTGGAGCGCCGCGTCCTCGAGGAATGCCTGCTGCACCGGATGCAGCCGGTCCGGCGCGCCGATGCCCTCGATAGTGGTGACCTGCTTGCCGGTCGCCTCGACCGCCAGCATCAGGCAGCCGCAGACCAGGCGGCCGTCGACGATGATCGAGCAGGCGCCGCAATCGCCGGTGCCGCAGCCTTCCTTGGTGCCGGTGAGGCCCATGGTGTTGCGCAGCACGTCGAGCATGGTCTCGGCGGTGTCGCACAGGAACTCGACGGGATCGCCGTTGACCGTGGTGGATACATGAGACTTGGCCATCATCGCGCTCCCTTCGCCCGTTCATAGGCGATCAGCGCCGCCCGCTTCGCCAGCACCCCGACCACCTTCCGGCGGTAGTCGATGGTGCCGCGCTTGTCGTCGATCGGCCTGGCGGCGGCGCCCGCCATCTGGGCCAGCTTCTCCAGCACCGCATCCTCGAGCTTCGTGCCGACGAGGATACCCGGCGCGCCGTCCAGCACCAGCGCCGTCGGTGCGACCGCGCCGATGCCGACGCGGGCATCGGCTATGGTGCCGTCTTCGTTGAGGGTGAGGCTGACGCCCGCGCCGGCCACGGCGATGTCCATCTCGGTGCGCGGGATCAGCCGCAGATAGGCGTCGGCCGAGCGCGCCGGGCGCTTCGGCAGCAGGAACGACACGACGATCTCGCCGCTGGCCAGCGAGGTCTTGCCCGGACCGGTTGCGATCTGCTCGACCGGGATGGACCGCCTGCCGCCCGGACCGATGATCTCGGCCACGGCGCGCGCCGCGATCAGCGCCGGCGTGGTGTCGGCGGCCGGCGAGGCGTTGCACACATTGCCGCCCAGGCTGGCACGCCCCTGAACCTGGGTCGAGCCGATCAGGCCGGCCGCCTCGGTCACGCCGGGCCACGCGCGCACCAGCGCCTCATGGTCGGTGATCTCGGCGCCGGACACCGCCGCGCCGATGCGGAAACCTTCGGCGGTTTCGGAGATCGTGCGCAAGCCGGCGATGTTCTTGATGTCGATGACGGCGGCGGGCGACGCACTGCCCGATCGCAGCTGCACCAGCAGGTCGGTGCCGCCCGCGAGAACGCGCGCGCCGCCGATCGTTGCCAATGCCGCCACGGCCTCGTCAATGGAGGCTGGTGACTGATACTGCATGAAACCTTCCCTGAGCTGTCGAACCGCGTCATCCCCGGCGCGGTGATTTTGCGCGAAGAAAACGACCGGCGCGTGACCGGTCCCTTCCCTTGCTGAAGATTATGAGTGACTTTTCATCGCCGGATCAAGTGGCGTCCACGGAGGCAACCGGCTCGCGCAGCGGCGCCTCGCGGTCGGTCTGCCGCTTGAAGTAGCCGGCAAGCGCCTTGGCGAGGCGGTTTGCGCGCTTCTCGCCGAGCGGCTCCGGCGCCGCCTGGACGGCAGCCTGCGCCCTGTCGATCAGCGCGCGCAACCGCCGGTTCTCGGCCTCCAGCGCCGCCATCTCGGGATAATGGGCCGGCGCGTGCCATACACGGTCCAGCTCCTTGGCAATCGCAGACGAAAGCTCTATCCAGGGCTCGCGCTCGACCTGCCGCGTTTCCTGCTCGATGGACGCCAGCATGAGGCGCTGGTCGGCGATGTCGGACCAGACGATTTCGCCCTCGCGCTCGACGCGCACCGCGAGCTGGTCGAGACCGGCGATGACGCCCTGCACATGCGCCGCCGTGTCGCCGGCCGACGGCAGGACCCGCTGACGAAGGGTTTTGGCAAGGTCTTCGATGAGTGCCCTGGTCGTCGTTTTCATGCGCATGTTCCCCGACATGCGGGCGACCTGTCGAAAACCGCCGACAAGCGACGATCCGTGCCCGACTGGATCATCTTGGCCTCCCTGGGGAGCCGCCCCATGCTCCCGTGAATATACAAGGAGTATCGGTGCCGTCAGGCGGGTCGGCAATGGCAAAACCTGCGGTGCCGACGGAAAACCCTACCCGTTCACGCCCGGGCTGCGGAAGCCGACGAAGCTGCGCTTGGGCCACAGGAAGTCGATGCGGGTGCGGGCGATCATCCACTTGCCGCCGACCTTGCGGTACACATCGTCATAGACGCCGAACAGGCCGATCGGGTTCTCCTGGCCCTCGCGCAGGCTGAGGTCGAGCAGGTACCAGCGGCCATTGGCCTCGGTCGGGCTCAGGATGCGGATCCAGGGATTGGTGTTGGCGTGCATGAACGAGAACGGCCGGTCGACCGTGGCGAACTTCGCATAGTTCTCGCGGATGGTGTCGCGGCCGACCCAGTTGCCGCCATAATCCTCGGTGAACTCGCACACCGCGTCCTCGGTGAACAGCGCGGCCAGGTCATCGATCTGGCCGCCGTCGAAATAGTGCGAGTACATGATGCGCAGTTGCTTGATCTCTTCGATCTCGAGCAGCTCTTCGATGGTCATGGCGATTCCCCCGCGTTCATGGGCTCAGGGCTTGGCGCCCTTGGCCTCGGCTTCCTTCTGGATGAACGCCACAAGGGTACGCGCATCCGGCACGCCGGTCTCGGGGATATTGGCGGCCTTCTGGAACGCGAGCAACGCAGTCTTGGTGGTGGCGCCATAGAGTCCGTCGGGCGTGCCGGTGAACTGGCCCTGGGCCTTCATCTTCTCCTGCATCCACTTGAGCGTCGACTGGCGCAGCGCAGCGCGCGCGTCGCCGATCGTCACCTCGACGAGCTGGGACTGCTCGGCCACCTTGTAAGGCCCGAAGAAATTCATCAACTGGGCGACGGCGGTCTCGAACCGCAGCGTCGGCTGCGTCGTGCAGTAGTTGCGGACCATCTGGCCGATGATCGCGGCCTCGGTGACCGGCGACACGTCGAAGGTTTGCGGCTGCAACCGGTTGATGCCGGTGAGATAGCCTTCCATCCACGACACGTAGGGCATGACGTCCTGCGCGCTCTTGCCGACGGCGGCGATGTAGTCCGAGCACGGCCGGGCACCGATGCCGCGGACGATGTAGTTGCCCTTGGGATCGGAGGCGTGCGCCGCCTGCGTGGCCATTGCCACGATTAACAGGGCGGCGGCAGCCGTCGTGCGAAGGAACCTGTTCATATCGACTCTACTCACAATTCGGTTGGCGTCGCGGGAATGCGGCGGCGGAGTGTAGCGGCAGGGCACGCGCGAGACAAGGCGGCCGCCACCATCGCGATGCCGGAAAACAGCCATTTTCCGCCTGCTGGAAAACCCTTGGCAACACCTTGGCAGACCACGCGAAAATGCAAAAAAAATTTAGCTTGATTCCGGGGGACGAAACTCATATTTCACTGCCTGCCCAATAGTCGCACGTGCCCATAGGCGCCGGCACAACGTCCCTCGGGATGAGGCGTCATATAGCAACGACGGTGAGGGCTTTTTTGGTCTCAGTCGGCTGTCCAAAAGCCGGCGACACTGAAGAGGCACACCATCTTTGCCCCATGTGCGGATCGGTCCTCCCGTTCCAACCTAAGGCACCCACCGGAGCTTCGCCGCGGTTGGCGTCTCTCCATTTCGGTCTACAGGAATCTTCTCGGGTTCGGCGCCTCCATCGCGTCCCCTGCGCGGAAACCTGTCGGCAGCAATGAAGGTAGGGGATCAGTCTTATGGCGACCCAACGCGTTCTTGACTATCTTGCCACCGCGCGGCCGGAAGGCCCGTGCCTCGTCGTCGATCTCGACGTCGTTCGTGAAAACTATCTGGCGTTCGCCCGGGCGCTGCCGGAAACCCGCATCTTCTACGCGGTGAAGGCCAATCCGGCGCCGGAAGTGCTGAACCTGCTGGCCGAGCTGGGCTCGAGCTTCGATACCGCCTCGGTAACGGAGATCGAGATGGCATTGGCGGCCGGCGCGACGCCGGACCGCATTTCGTTCGGCAACACCATCAAGAAGGAACGCGACATCGCGCGCGCTTTCCAGCTCGGCATCGACCTTTACGCGGTCGACTGCGTCGAGGAGGTGGAGAAGATCGCGCGCCAGGCGCCCGGCGCCCGCGTGTTCTGCCGCGTGCTGGCCGACGGCGCAGGCGCCGAATGGCCGCTGAGCCGCAAGTTCG
>CAMBYA010000054.1 GCA_945872035.1 Rhizobium sp. Q54 | reverse complement strand
GGAACCGGCGGCGTCGCAAAATTCCTCCGACCGGCGGTGGAAATGCCCGATCCAGCGAATTTTACTTGCCGGCAGTCGATATAGTCAGACAGATATAGCGAACCAAAATCTGGAGGGGATCATGCTGTTCAACAACGCCGCGCGCCGCGCCGCGCTGGCCGGCCTGGCGGCCGTCGCGCTGGCCATGGCGACGCTTGTGCCGGTCACCGGAGCCCGGGAAAATCAAGAGCAGGTCACGGTGTTCGCCGCCGCCTCGCTGACCAACGCGATGCAGGATCTGGGCAAGGCCTATACGGAAAAGACCGGCGTGAAGGTGGTGTTCTCCTTCGCTTCCAGCTCGGCCGTCGCCCGCCAGATCGAGGCCGGTGCGCCCGCCGACCTGTTCATCTCCGCCGATGCGGAATGGATGGATTACCTGCAGCAGCGCAGCCTGATCGACGTCGCGACCCGCAAGGACATCCTGTCCAACCGGCTGGTGCTGATCGCGCCGGCGGACAGCAACGTCCAGCTGAAGATCGCCCCGGGTTTCGCGCTAGGGGCTGCGCTGGGAAAGGACGGCCGCCTGTCGACCGGCGATCCGGACTTCGTGCCCGCCGGGCGCTATGCCCGCTCGGCGCTGTCGAACCTGGGCGTTTGGAACGATGTTGCCGACCGGCTGTTGCGCGCCGAGAACGTGCGCACGGCCCTGGCCTTCGTCGCCCGCGGCGAGGCGCCGCTGGGGATCGTCTATCTCAGCGATGTGGGTGCGGAAAAGAAGGTGCGGATCGTCGACACCTTCCCCCCGAACAGCCACTTGCCGATCGTCTATCCGGCCGCCATCCTCAAGGGCGGCAAGCCCGGCGCGACCGCGTTCTACGCCTTCATCCTGACACCGGAATCCCGGGCCGTGTTCGAGAAATACGGCTTCATCAACCTGAAATAAGCGCCGCCTGAGGGAGCCACGCCCATTCCCCCACAAAGACCAGGCATGGTATGGACCTAGGCTCCTGCCGGGAGAATGCCGTGCGTCAGGCCAGGGTCATCCGTCACGTCGCCTTTGAGGATCTGGGCCTGTTCGCCGCGCCGCTGGCCGCGCGCGGCTGGGAGATATCCCATGCCGACGCCGGAATCGACGACATTGCCGCCGCCATCGACGGCGCCGACCTGGCGGTGATCTGCGGCGGCCCCATCGGCGTCTACCAGACAGACCATTATCCGTTCCTGCTCGACGAGCTGGCGGCCATCAAGGCCCGCGTCGACGCCGGCCGGCCCACGCTGGGGCTGTGCCTGGGCGCCCAGCTCATCGCCGCGGCGCTGGGGGCGCCGGTCTATCCCGGCGGACACAAGGAGATCGGCTGGGGACGCATCCAGCTCACCGTCGAAGGTGGGCGATCCTGCCTTGCGGGCCTGTCCGACGTGCCGGTGCTGCACTGGCACGGCGATACCTTCGACCTGCCGCCCGGCGCGGTGCTGCTGGCCGGCTCGGACCTCTATCCGCACCAGGCCTTCAGCATTGGACCCGCCGTGCTCGGCCTGCAGTTTCACGCCGAGGCCGCCCCGGCCCGGATCGAGCAGTGGCTGATCGGCCACGCCGCCGAACTGGCCGCGGGCGGCATCGACGTCCCCGCCCTGCGCGCCCGCACCGCCGCGGTGAGCGGCATGGTGGAACCCGCCGCCGCCGCCGTGCTCAACCGCTGGATGGACGCCTGGGACTGATCCGGTTGAACCGTCAGGCTACGGCTTGGTCGCTGTCACGAAGCATTCGACCTTTCGGGCCTTGAGTCGCTCGCACAGGCCGATGGCCGCGGGACGGGTGCCGAAACCGCCGATCTGCACCCGGTAGAACACGCCCTTGGGCCCCAGGTCGGCCTTGAAGATGTAGAGCTCGGCGGCATCGAGCAGATCGGCGTTGGCGCCCATCAATCGAGCCCAGCGGAATCGCGCTTCCTCCTCCGTCCGTCCGGCGCCGACCTGGACCCGCCAGTTGTCGCCGCCATGCACCGCCCGGGGTTCGGGCCCGGCTTCCTGATTTGGCGGCTCGACAGTCTCCTGGGTCGCCGCAGGCGGCGGAACGGCCGGCGCCGGTGGAGCGATGGGTGCCGGCGCGGGCAGCGTTTCCGCCTCCTGCTTCACGGCAACCGAAACGCGGTTGCGCTTGGCCGGCTGACACGCGATCGCGTCGGCCTCGAGGCTGGCGCACAGCGCCTTCGCCACCGCCTCGCCCTTCAACGGTCCGGTCCTGACCCGGTACACCGCCGACTGCGGGCCGCCGTCGTCCAGTCTCTCGACCTCGACGCCGGCGTCGCCCAGCAGACTGGCGTACTTGCCTGCGAGGGTGCGTCGCAAATCCGACGCCTCGCGTTCTGTCGGGAAACTGGCGAACTGTGCCCGGTACTCCGCGTCCCTGGGATCGGCGGCCTTTGTGGATACCTGTGCCGGCGCAGATGCGGCCGGCGGCGCCGCAGCGGCGGCCGGCTGGGTCTCGTCACGCAGCGGGATGGGGATCGCGCCCAGTACCGCGTCCGGGCTGATGGGCGCCAGCTCGGCGGTCACGAGATCATCGACCGCGTGCCTCAGGACGGCGCCGTCGAGCTGGGCGGCATCGGGCTCGGCGCGGGTCCGGATGACCGGCACGGCCGCTGCCTGCGGGGGCGGTGTCACCAGCGTGTCCGCGAGTCTGGTCGCCTCTTCGATCGCGGGCGCTTCAAGGTAGGTCCGGGTGGCCGCGAGCGCCTCGGCGGCTTCGCGGATGCCGGCCCTCGACGCCAGGGTCAGCCAGGCATACGCCTCCACGTAATCGCGCGTGACGAACTCGCCGTTGAAAAGCTGCACGCCCAGCAGGTACTGGGACTTGACGTCTCCGCCGCGCGCCGCCTGACGCCAGAACGCGACCGCCTCGGTTCCTTGCCGCGGCGTACGGTCGTAGAGCATGGACCCCAGATTAGCCTGCGCGCCCACATGGCCCAGTTCGGCGGCACGCCGGTAATACTGCTCGGCCTTGACCAGATCCTTGTCAGCGCCGAGTCCCAGCCGGTACATCTGTCCCAGATTGAACAGCGCGCGCGGGTCGCCATTCGCCGCGGAGGGAAGCCACTCGTCGACCGCAGTCTTGTAGTCGCCCCGCGCATAGGCTTCGGCGCCCGCCTTGAAATCGGCGTGGGCCGGCGCGGCCGACACGGCGAGCAGCAGCAATGTGGTGCGGAGCAGCCGCGCGGCGACACGCCGGGGACCGGGCCCGGTCCCCGCGCCACACATCGACGTACCATGACAAGGGGCCATCTGGGGCATTATCCGTTGGTGTCCGTCAGCACCATTTATAGCGGCAACGTCGGGTCCAAGCCACAATATAAGCCCCGAGTCACGCAGATGCTGCGGTCGGCACATGCATCGACCGCAGGGCGGCCGGCCCTTGAACCCGCGCGCGCCGTAACCACATAGAATACAAGCGGTGCCGGGTTCCGGGCCGCGACTCAATGGGCGCCTTCGGGGCCCGATCACTGCCCGCTTCGAGGAAGGAGGCCAGAGTGACGCGTGTATCCTTGTTGTCGAGCCCGTTCCTGCTCGGCTTCGAGCGGCTGGAAGGCATGCTCGAACGTGCCGCCCGCTCGGCGGACGACGGCTATCCGCCCTATAACATCGAGCAGACCAGCGAGACCAGCTGGCGCATCGTGTTGGCGGTCGCCGGGTTCCTGCCCGAGAACCTGAGTGTCACGATCGAAGACAACCAGCTGATCGTCGCCGGCGCGCAGCCCGACGACAAGACGCGGACCTTTGTTCACCGCGGCATCGCAACCAGACAGTTCCAGCGGCGTTACGTATTGGCCGACGGCATCGAAGTCGTCCATGCGGGCGTCGCGAACGGTCTGCTGACCGTGGATCTGACGAGACCGAAAAGCCAACCGGTCATCCGCAAGATCGACATCGTCGCCAAGTCCTGAACCTTCGGACCGGCTCACAGGAGAGGTCTAATGACGAATACTGAGGTACTGAAGCAGATGACCCCGGAGGCCTTCGCGGCCCTGGGCGCCGAAAACACCGTCTACCTGCGCCCGATCGTGCAGGACGGTGTGGTGGCGTTCGCGGTGCATACCGCGGCCGGCCAGCCGATCGGGCTGATGGAAAGCCCGGCACTGGCCCGCGCGGCCGCACTCCAGCATGACATGACCCTGGTCAGCGTCCACTAACCAGTCACTTGCCGAGGAAACAGGATCGGATCCGGTTCAGGCCGCGTTGGTCTGGGCCGGATTCTGCGTCAGCAGGGCATAGAGAGCGGCCGAGCCGTCGGCGCCGCGCAACTTGTCGCACATGGCACGGTCGCGCAGCAGGCGGGACACCTTCGCCAGCGCCTTCAGGTGATCCGCGCCGGCACTTTCAGGCGCCAGCAGCATGAAGATCAGGTCCACCGGCTGATCGTCGATGGACTCGAAGTCGATGGGGTCGTCGAGCCGGGCGAACAGCCCGAACAGCCGATTGATCTTCTCCAGCCTGCCGTGCGGTATGGCGACGCCTTGGCCGACTCCGGTAGTGCCTAGCCGCTCGCGGCCCAAAATGGTCTCGAGGATTTCGCGCGCCGGTATTCCCGTGATGGACGACGCGCGCTCGGCCAAATCCTGCAGCGCCTGTCGCTTGCTACTGGCCTTCAGCCCGGAATACACGGAATCAGGCGATAGGAGCTGTTGAATTTCCATGGCCAATCCGTTCGTCAGCGGAACAGTGCCCACCGCATGGCCTAGTCCTGGCCCTGCGGATCGATCCAACCGATATTGCCGTCGGGGCGGCGGTAGACAACGTTCAGGCGGCCGTGCGCCGAGTTACGGAACATCATGACCGGCGCGTCGGACAGATCAAGCCGCATCACTGCGCCGCCGACCGTGGTCGTGGGAATTTCCATCTTCATCTCGGCGACGATGAGCGGCTGCAGGTCATCCGGCTCCTCGATGCCCTCTTCCTCGGCTTCCAGCACGTATGTCGACGCCGCAACCAGCTCGGCGGCCAGTGCCTTCGATGCGTTGTGATGATTGCGCAGACGGCGCTTGTAGCGGCGCAGGCGTGTCTCGATCCGCTCCAGCGCCTGATCGAACGCGGTGTAGGGCTCGCCGGCCGAGGCATGGCTCTGCATGACGATCGCATGACCCGCGTGCACCGAGCAATCGACCCGGATCATGTGCGCATCGCGCGAGAAGGTGACGTGGGCGTCGACCGCGCGGTCGAAATACTTGCTGACGCGCTCTTCCATCCGCTCCACCACGTGCTCGCGCAGCGTGTCGCCGATGTCGATCTGCTTGCCGTTGACCTGAATTTCCATGCTGCTCACTACACCCTGTGATCTTCGACCCAAGTTCCAGGACGTGTTACCGCCGACTCCCGAAGGAATGATGCGCCCGCCGGAAGGCGCGGACCATAGTGGTGTGGACCTTCGCTGTCAAACTCCCACCCTACCGTCCCGATTTGAGCCGTCGCCGCTGGACGGAGGAGGATATGTGCATGGCCTCCCGGTACTTCGCGACCGTCCGACGCGCGATGTCGATGTCGTCGGCCAGCAGCAGCTCGACGATCTTGTCATCGGACAGGATCGCCTTCGGATCCTCCCTGTCGATCAGTTCCCGGATGCGATGGCGGACGGCCTCGGCCGAATGGGACTCACCGCCGTCGGCCGCCGCGATCGCCGCGGTGAAGAAATATTTCAGCTCGAAAGTGCCGCGGGGACAAGACAGATATTTGCCGGCCGTGACACGGCTGACCGTGCTTTCGTGCATGCCGATGGCGTCGGCCACCTGCTTCAGGTTGAGCGGCCGAAGATGCGAAACGCCATGGGCGAAGAAGCCGTCCTGACGGCGCACCAGCTCGCTGGCGACCTTGAGGATGGTCTTGGCCCGCTGGTCGAGCGCCTTCACCAGCCAGCTCGCGTTGCTGAAGCAGTCTGACAGGTAGGCCCGGTCATGCTTGGACCGGCTGGCGTGGCGCACCTCGGCATAGTAGTGGGCATTGACCAGCACCCTGGGCAGCACATCGGCGTTCAGTTCCACGCCCCACGCGCCGTCGCCGCGGCGCGAGATCAGCACGTCCGGTACCACCACCTCGGCGTGAGGGCTGTCGAACGCCAGCCCCGGCTTGGGATCGAGCGCCCGCAATTCGGCCAGCATGTCGGCGAAATCCTCGTCGCCGACGCCGCACTGGCGCTTGAGCCAGTCCATGCGGCCCTCGGCCAGCGCCTCCAGGTTGCCGACCAGGGTCTCCATGGCCGGATCGAACCGGTCGCGATCCTTGAGCTGCAGCGCGAGGCACTCCGCCAGGTTGCGGGCGCACACGCCGGGCGGGTCGAATTGCTGCAGCATCGCCAGCGTCTCCTCGACGTCGGCCACCCGGCAGCCAAGCCGCTCGGCCACGTCGCCCAGCGGCTCGCGCAGATAGCCGGCATCATCGACCATGTCGATCAGGTAGCGTCCGATCATCTTGAGCCGACCGTCGTCCACCGTCATGCCGAGCTGTTCCGACAGATGGCTGCGTAGCGTGGTGGGAACCGCGAGGCGCGACGAGGCGTCCAT
Organism: Rhizobium sp. Q54; assembly: GCA_945872035.1. Classification (GTDB taxonomy): domain Bacteria; phylum Pseudomonadota; class Alphaproteobacteria; order SMXS01; family SMXS01; genus RI-34. The sequence continues at coordinate 4,175 of CAMBYA010000054.1, read as the reverse complement.
CGGCAGCCCGGACTCGCCGCCGCCGCCCGAGCCGGTGGTCCACGGACTGGCAGGCAGCGACTGGATGCCGTCGTCGGTACTTGGCGCGGGCGCCAGGTCGCGGTCGTCGTTGGTGAAGACATTGTCGTAGCGGCTGTCCAGCGGCGCGTCGCCGTCACCCGCGGGCGCCGGAGCCGGCGTCTCCGTCGCTACTGGCGGCGGTGCGCCTTCAGCCGGTGCGTAGTCGAACTCCAGCAGGGGATTGGCTTCAACCTGTTGCTCGACAAAGGAGACGAGATCGAGGCTGGAGAGCTGGAGCAGCTTGATGGCCTGCTGCAATTGTTGCGTCATGACCAGTTGCTGGCCTTGTCGCAGGACTTGCCGCAAACCGGTTGCCATTCAACTCCACCTGCCGGCTCGGCTGGCGCCGCCGCCAGGTGGCAGGACGCGTGCGGTCACCGGATAAATCTCTCTCCCAGATACACCCGGCGTACGTCCTCGTTGGCGACGATCTCGTCGGGCGTGCCGCTCATCAGCACTGTTCCGTCGTAGATAATATACGCCCGGTCGGTGATGTCGAAGGTTTCCCGCACGTTATGATCGGTGATCAGAACCCCGATTCCACGGTCCTTCAGGTGGGCGACCAGGTCCCGGATATCGCCGATGGCGATGGGATCGATGCCGGCGAACGGCTCGTCGAGCAGGATGATGTTCGGCTTGCCGGCGAGCGACCGGGCGATCTCCACCCGGCGCCGTTCGCCGCCCGACAGCGACAGCGAGGGCGCATGCCTTAGCCGCTGGATGCCGAACTCGTTGAGCAGGTTGTCGAGCATCTCCTCGCGCGTCCGGCGGTCGGGTTCGACCAGTTCCAGCACCGCCATGATGTTGTTCTCGACCGACATGCCGCGGAAGATTGACGCTTCCTGCGGCAGGTAGCCGATGCCCAGGCGCGAGCGCCGATACATGGGCAGCGAGGTGACGTCCAGGCCGTCGAGCACGATCTGGCCCGCATCGGGCCGGATCAGCCCGACGATGGAATAGAAGCACGTGGTCTTGCCGGCGCCGTTGGGTCCGAGCAGGCCGACCACTTCACCGCGGTGCACGTCGAGACTCACGCCCTTGAGCACCGGACGGCCCTTGAAACTCTTGCTGATGCCGGCGACGAACAGGCCCTCGCGGCGCTGCGCCGGGTCGACCGGCGTCAGACCGACACCGTCATCGCGGACGGTGGCGGCGATGGTGTCGAACACCCGTGACGGATTCTGTTCGAACAGATCGCCGGGTTTGAGCTTGCCGTCGCTGGTCACGGAACCGCCTTAGTTCTTCGTCGGGGCGGCCGGCTTGGCGTCGGTCGTCCCCTCCTTGGTCTTCGGCGCCGGCTTGAACTCGCCCCGCACCCGCTGGTCGCCCTGGGTGCTCGCCATGCCCTGGACCCGGGTCTGCCCGCTATCCAGGTTCAGCTCGAGCCGGCTGCCGCGAACCACGCTGCCGCCCTGGTGCAGGACCACCCTGCCGCCCATGGTGACGAGCTGACGCCCGACGTCGTAGACCGCCCAGTCGCCCTCGGCCGTATCCCCGCGCGAGGTTATCCGCACATTGCCCCGGGAATCGATGCGGGTCACCGAGCCGGTGAGGCTGGCGTCGGCCTGGTCCGATTTGTCCTTGCCCGTCTGGTAATAGACGCGGACCTCGTCGCTGAGCAGCCGCATCTCACCCTGGATCGCCTCGACCTTGCCGAGGAACATGGCGACGCTGCCTTCCTTCTGGACCTCGAGCCGGTCGGCCGAGAACTCGATGGGATCCTTGGCGTTGTGGTCGCTGAAGCCGGTCTTGGCCGCCAGCGCCGCCGGCACCGCGACCACCATCGACAATGCGAGCGCCAGAATCAGGCGGGAGGACATCTGCAGTTTTCCGTCGAGCATCACGCCGCCTTCAGTCGACCGCGCGGGGATAGACAGTCATCTTAACCCCATTGCGCAATGTTATGTTTTCCGTCTTCGTGTCGACGTCGAGGCCGCCGGCGGTGAACTTGCCGAACGGACCCTGGCCATGAACCGCCTCGTTGCTCGTACCCTTGCCCTCGGCCAGGTTCATCGTCAGCTTCGGCGTGTGGACTTCCATGCCCGAGTCCGAGAATACATTCACTTGTCCCGTCAAATCCAGAACCTCGGACTTGGTGTGGAACGTGCCCATCGGCGCATCCACGGTCACCCACGATCCATCCTTCGACTTCAGGTCCGCCGCGATGGTGTCGAGGGTCACCAGCTCTTCGTTGGCGGCGTCGTGATAGGCCGAATTGGCGGTCACCGAGAACGAGCGGTCCTCGGTATCCGTTCCGACGAATCGCGGCGACACCATGCGCGCCTTGTCGTCGGATTCCTTGAGCTCGGAGAAGGCCAGCGTAAACCCGGTGCTCGAGCCGCGGATTGCCGGAACGATCAGGATGCCCAGCAGCAGGAGCGTCGCGGCCGCCGGAAGCACGCGCTTCATCAGCCGCACATAGCGGCTGTACCGATCCTCTCGATGAACGAGGAGGTCGTAGCGGGGCTCCAAGGGCGTTCTCCATCCGGTCGTCGCCATGCTTAGACATAGGACGACTTTGGTCAGAGGCACTATCTATGGGTAAGCGGCCCAACGTTCAAGGCGCGCGGCGCGCTCAGGCATGCGCGAAGATGTCTTCCTCGGCCCATCCGGCCAAGTCGAGCCGCGCGCGCATGGGCAGGAAATCGAAGCACGCCTGTGCCATGGCGGTGCGGCCTTCGCGCTCCAGCATGACGTCGAGCCGGGCCTTGATCTCATGCAGGTAGAGCACATCGGACGCCGCATAGGCGCGTTGCGCGTCGCTCAGGTCATCCGCGCCCCAGTCAGAGCTCTGCTGCTGCTTCGACAGGTCGACGTTGAGCAATTCGCGGCACAGTTCCTTGAGCCCGTGGCGATCGGTGTAGGTCCGTACCAGCCGCGAGACGATCTTGGTGCAATAGACCGGCTGCGGCATCACGCCCAGCCGGGCGAACAGCGCGGCCAGATCGAAGCGCGCGAAATGGAACAGCTTGAGTACAGCCGGATCGGCCAGCAACGCCGAGAGGTTGGGCGCGTTCACCGGTCCCTGAGGGATCTGCACCAGATGGGCCGAGCCGTCGCCCGAGGATAGCTGGACCAGGCACAGCCGGTCGCGGCCGGGCCTTAGCCCCATGGTCTCGGTGTCGATCGCGACGGATGGCCCGAAGCTCAGGCCGGACGGAAGATCGCCACGATGCAGGGTAACTGTCATTTGGGGAGATTTCCGCGGGCCGAAACAACTTCGGCGATTGGTGCCCAGGAGAGGACTCGAACCTCCACGACCTTGCGATCACTAGCACCTGAAGCTAGCGCGTCTACCAATTCCGCCACCTGGGCAACTCCGTGTCTGTCACGGTGGACGCAGTTCCTATTGCCCGGCACGATGCTTGTCAACAATCCAATCGCAACAACCGTGCAACAGGGCCGTCATGTGGCCCGCGCCGGGAAGTTTCAGGTGGCAATCCTGCGGTCCGTCGGTATTTTAACGACGAATTTCACGTCCGCGCGAACAGGCACTCCATGACTCGTGATCTCGTTACGGTGATCGGCGGCTCCGGCTTCATCGGCCGGTATGTCGTGCGTCTGCTGGCCAGGCAGAAGCATCGCATCAGGGTGGCCGTGCGCCACCCCAACGAAGCCCTGTTCCTGAAGCCCATGGGTGACGTGGGCCAGATCCAGCTGCTGCCGACCAATATCAGCAATGCCACGTCGGTGGCGCGCGCGGTCGACGGCGCCGACGCCGTCGTCAACCTGGTGGGCATCCTGCAGCCGTCCGGCCATCAGGACTTCGGGTCGGTCCACGTGACGGGCGCCGAATCTGTGGCGAAGGCCGCCGCCGCCGCGGGTGTCCGCCGGCTGGTGCAGCTGTCCGCCATCGGTGCGGACCGCCACGCCGAATCGGATTATGCCCGGACCAAGGGCGAAGGCGAGATCGCCGTGCGCGCCGCCTTCCCCGCCGCGACCATCATGCGCCCGTCGATCGTGTTCGGCGCCGAGGACGAGTTCTTCAACCGCTTCGCCCGCCTGGCCTGCATCCCGCTGCTGCCCCTGCCGCTGATCGGCGGCGGCAAGACCCGTTTCCAGCCGGTCTATGTCGGCGACGTGGCCGAGGCGATCGCCCGCGCCGCCACGCAGGA
>CAMBYA010000053.1 GCA_945872035.1 Rhizobium sp. Q54 | reverse complement strand
AACGGGTGGCCGTTCACCACCCGGTGATCGCCGCCCAGCGCCAGCATGAAGATGGTGAAGAACAGGATGGTGGTCACCGCCGGCGCGAACACCGTCTGCATGATCACCTTCATGAACCGCTTCACCTCCTTGCAGTACAGCGTCCACAGCCCGATCCAGTTGACGGCGCCCATCGGGCGGACGGCATAGGCGGGCGGTTCGATGATCTTGTGCATGGCGGCTTCAGTTCCTCGGCGCCGCTTCTACCGCGAGGCCCGGAATTCGGCAAGGCTGCACGAATGTGCGGCGACGCACGAAGGCTGTGCGGCCGGGTTTGAAAATCACCAATCGCCGTCCTATGTGTGGCAATTGACCGAAACGGGCGTTTTCTGTAGGGTGCGCCCCCGAACTCCGGACAGGATTTTGACGATGACCTTGGGTTGGACCGACGAACGGGTCGAACTTCTTAAGACTCTTTGGAAGAAGGGCCTCAGCGCGAGCCAGATCGCCGAGGAACTCGGCGGTGACGTGACCCGCAACGCGGTGATCGGCAAGGCACACCGCCTTGGCCTGTCGTCGCGCCCGTCGCCGGTGAAGAAGCCCGCCGAGGAAGCCGCCGAGCCGGTGGCCAAGCCGGTGAAGAAGGCGCCGAAGGTCGAGAAGCCCGCGCCGAAGGTCGAGCCGGAGATCATCACCATCCTGACCCTCACCGACCGCATGTGCAAATGGCCCATGGGCCATCCGGGCGACGCGGATTTCCGCTTCTGCGGCCGCAAGTCGACGCCGGGCCAGCCCTATTGCCAGCATCACGCGTCGATCGCCTACCAGGCGCCGCAGCCGCGCAAGGACCGCCGCCGCAGCAACCGGTAGGGTTCGTCCCCTAATGATCAGAGTAACTTCGCGAGCGTAGAGACGCGATCCAGCTGCGCCGTTGATCGCTGTGCGGCGGCAGGGCTGGATTGCGTCGCGACGCTCGCAAAAAGCACTGAAAGAAAAGCGGCGCCGGAAGTTTTTCCCGGCGCCGCGTCTTCCATCCTGCTTGTTGCCGCCTGAAGGCCCTACTTGCCTTCGGGCTTGGCCGGTTCGGCGGGCGGCGGCGGCGCGTCATGGCCTTCGTGGCCCGAGCCGGCTTCGGCGGCGGGCTTCGGCTTCTCGATCTTGGCCTTGCCGCGCAACTCGTCGAGGATTTCCTGCACGACCTTGTCTCGCTCGGACTCCCTGAGCTGAGCCTCCACGTCCGCCTGCTTGGGCGGCGTGCTCTGGCGGGTGTCGACCACCTTGATGACATGCCAGCCATACTGGCTCTTCACCGGAGTCTTGGAGACCTCGCCCGGCTTGAGCGCGGTCACGGCCTGGGCAAACTCGGGCACCATCTTGTCAGGGGCGAAGTAGTCGCCCAGGTTGCCGCCCTCGGCGGCCGACCCCTGGTCCAGCGACTTCGCCTTGGCGAGGGTGGCGAAATCGGCGCCCCGGGCGAGGTCGGCGATCACCTGCTTGCCCTCTTCCTCGGTCTTCACCAGGATATGACTGGCCTTGTACTCCGCCGATGGCTTGAAGCCCTTGACCATCTCGTCATAGGCCTTTTTGAGCCGCTCCGGCGACAAGCGCTTGTCGATCTCGCTGGTCAGCCAGACGTCTTCGAGTATCTGGTCCTTCGCCGAGGCCAGGCGCTCCTTGTACTTGGCGTTCTTCTCGGTGCCGTCGGACTTCGCCTTGGCAACCACCAGCTTCTGGTCGACCAGCCGCTCGACCAGCTGGTCCTGCAGGAACTCGATCGGCAGCTGGCGATACTGGCCGGGCAGCGCGTTGTAGAGCTGGGCGACGTCGGACTGGCGGATTTTCTGCCCGTTGACCGTCGCGACGACGGCATCCTCGGCCTTGGCCTGCTCGTCGGGAGCCTTTTTGTCGCAACCCGTCAGCGCAAGGCAGGCGAGCACGAGGCCCGTGACAGGTCCGAGAGCGAATTTCATGGCAGCAGCCTTCTCTGATGTTTGTGGTCCGGCGGGATTTTTGGTTCAGGCCGGTTGGCGTTTCCATCTCTGCGCATGCTGTACCAAGCAGTCGCGGCAAAGAAAAGATGTAACTCCGTCACAGTCGAAGGCAACGGCACGCGTCAATGGCGGTGCCCGGAATCGCCGTGGCCATGATGCTCGTGGCCGTTGATTGCGTGGCCACTGTGCCCATGGCGCAGCCGGTGATAGGTCAGGTGCAGAAGCGAGCCGGCGACGAAGGCCTGCAGCCAGGCGAACTCGGCCTCGCTGGCGACGCTCGCCACCGCCGACGCGGCGAAATATCCCGCCACCGTCGCCGCCGCCAGCAGGCCGAGCACGAAAGCCGCGGCGCGGGTGCCTACATTGGTCTGTACCAGCCACCAGATCGCCAGCCCGGCCGGCACGTTGTGCAGCACCACGGCGAGCGACAGCGCCTCATGATGTCCCAGATGGCCACTGAGCAGCGCCGCGCCGTCGGCGGCGCTGTGCAGCAGCAGGCCTGCCACGCCGACGACCAGGGTCGCGGCGTGGACGCCGCGTTCCCGGTGCAGCAGCGCTTCGGCGGCCAGCGGGCCGGCGAGGCCCACCAGCGCGAACGCAACGGTCAGCCAGCCACCCGTCTCGCCGGTGTCCCAGAGGATGAGTAAAGCCAGCGCGGTGATCACGCCGGTGACCGCCAGATCGAGCGCGCGCCGGATCCTCGCCAGCCCGTGCAGGAACTGGTAGACGATCGGCCCGATGAGCAGGGCGGTGATGCCGGCGGCCAGATACATGTCTTTGTTATAACATAACGCTGATGGCGATGGGCCGTTATCCTCGACATGGCGTGCCGATGCAAGCGCCGTCTCGTCATGCTTGCAAACGCCACGGAGCCGGGCATTAAGATGCTCGCGGAGGATCTTGCATGCCCATCAGACCGTTCATCGCCGTACTCGTGCTGGCCGCCGCCCTCTCCGGCCCGGCAATCGCCGCCGAGCCCGACCTGTCGGACGCCAACCCGGCCGACCTGCAGGCGGTCATCGCGAAGATTCCCGCTACCGGCGCCCCCACCGAGCAGGCGTTGCGCCGCGCCGAAGCCATGTTCCGGCTGGGCGACCTGAGCGGCGACGTCGGCATGATCCGCCGCGGCGCCGATGCGGCGTCCGCCGTGCTGGCTTCGCTGGAAACCGGCGGCCGGGGCGCCCTGTGGGTCGCGGCCAACAAGAATGTCGGCACGGCGCTGGTGATGCTGGCGCGCCGCACCAACGACCGCGGCCGGCTGGACGAGGCCATCGCCGCGTTCGAATCGGCGGCGCTGTTCGCCCGTGATTCGCAGCCGGAGCAGTGGCCCGGCCTGATGAACAGCCTGGCCATCGCCCAGTGGACCAAGGGCAGCATGGCCAAGGACGTCGCCTCCATGAAGCAGGCCAACGAGACGTTCCGGTCGGCGCTGTCCGATCCGACGATCAAGCCCGTCGACCGCGAGCGTGTCCGCATCCAGGTGAACATGGCGAGCGCGCTGATCGAGCAGGCCATGCTGAGCAACGACGTGACGCCGACCGACGAGGCGGTGACCCAGCTGCGCGGGGCGCTTGCCATGGTCGACGCGCTGAACGTGCCGGGACAGAAGGCGATCATCCAGGGCAATCTCGCCCAGGCCCTCACGGTGCGCGGCGCGTACAACAAGGTATCCGCCGACGTGGAAGAGGCGGTCGAGCTGGGCAAGGCCGCCCTCGCCTACTGGGATTCGGTGGGCGCGACCGACGCGCGAAACGACACGGAACTGAATCTGCAGCAATCCTACGGGGTGCTGACCGAGCTCTACAGCGTGCGATAAACTCAACCGAAGCGGGGAGACGCGACATGGTTGCCTTGGACGATTACCGCACTTTGGGCCGCAGCGGCCTGAGGGTTTCACCGCTCTGCCTGGGGGCCATGACCTTCGGCGAGGACTGGGGCTGGGGCGCCAACGCCCAGGACAGCCGCCGCATGTTCGACATGTATGCCGACCGGGGCGGCAACTTCGTCGATACCGCCGACGGCTACACCCAGGGCACCAGCGAGACGCTGCTGGGCGAGTTCATGAAGGGCCAGCGCGAGCGCTGGGTGATCGGCACCAAGTTCACCATGAACACCTCGCCCGGCGACCCCAACGCCGGCGGCAACGCGCGAAAGAACATCATGCAGTCGCTGGAGTCGTCGCTGAAGCGGCTGGGCACCGACTACATCGACCTCTACTGGCTGCATGTCTGGGAGTTCCGGACACCGGTACAGGAGATCATGCGCGCGCTCGACGACGCGGTCAGCCAGGGCAAGCTGCTCTATGTGGGCGTGTCGAACGCGCCGGCGTGGAAGATCGCGCAGGCCAACACGCTGGCCGACCTGAAGGGCTGGAGCCCATTCATCGCCCTGCAGCTGGAATACAATTTGCTGCAGCGGACGCCCGAGCGCGACCTGCTGCCCATGTGCCGCGAGTTCGGCCTCGGCGTCACGCCGTGGTCGCCGCTGGCGGCCGGCCTGCTGACCGGCAAATACGGCCGCAAGCACATCGCCCAGCCCGGGAGTGGCGACGCCCGCGTGCTCGGCGGTGGCAACGGCACCCGCGAGAACATGGTGGCCGCCTCGGGCCGCGTGACCGAGAAGGCACTCGAGGTGAACGACGCGCTGATCGATATCGGCAAGCAGATCGGCGCCACCCCCGCGCAGGTGGCACTCGCCTGGGTGATGGCACACCAGGGCGTCTCCAGCACCATCCTCGGCGCGCGCACGCCGGCCCAGCTCGAGGACAATCTCGGCGCCATGGACGTGACGCTGTCGCTGGAGCACAAGGCGTGGCTGGACGAACTCACCGAGGTCGAGCTGGGTTATCCCCACGACCTGATCCAGAGCCGCTTCATCCAGGACGTAACCGACGGCGGCGCCAAGATCGACAAGCCGTTTGGCAGGCCTGCCTAGCTCAGAACCGGCCGCGCAGGTATTCGCCGATGCGGGCGATGCCCTGGGCTGCTTCGGGCACGCGGTGTCCGAGCGCGTGCCAGACGTGGATAACGTCGGGCCAGCATTCCAGGGTGACGTCGACGCCCGCCGCCTTGGCCTTGTCGGCGGCGACGCGGGAATCGTCCAGCAGGGTCTCGTTCTCGCCAACCTGGATCAGCATGGGCGGCAGGCTGGCATAGTCGCCGAACAGCGGTGACACGCGCGGATCGGCGGGATCGCCGTCGCCCACGACCATGCCCGCCATCCACGACAGCATGCCGTAGCCGACCATCGGATCCTTGTCCGCATTGGAGCGCATGGATGCGCCCGAGCCGGTCATGTCCGTCCAGGGCGAGATCAGCACCGCCGCGTCGGGGGCGCGCAGTCCGGCGTCACGGATGCCCTGCAGCACCGCAAGCCCCAGGCCGCCGCCCGCCGAATCGCCGGCGACGAAGGCATGGCTCGCCTCGTCCTCGCCCAGCGGGCCGTTGTCCAGCATCCAGCGATAGGCCAGCAGCGCGTCGTCGAACTGGGCGGGCGCGGTGTATTCCGGCGCCAACCGGTAGTCGACGTTCAGCACCGAGGCGCCGGAGGCGACAGAGATGTCGCCGCACAGCGCGCGGTGGGTATCCAGGTTGCCGGCCGCGTAACCGCCGCCATGCAGGTAAAGGATGCGCTTGCCCGGATCCGAGCCGGGGGCGCAGACCCATTCGCAGGGGACGGTGACCGCCCGTACCTTTGCGGTGCGGAGGCCGGCCGGCGCGGGCGCGGTGAAGACGGCGGTGGCCATCATCTCGCGCACGCCCTCCACGCTGGGCGCCACCCCGGCCTTGGCGGCGGCTTCGTTGCCCGCGCGCAGCATGTTGATGGTTTTCTGCAGCTCCGGCGATGCGGCCATGGAATCCTCCCCGTTGTTCCGGCAGGTATTCTTAAGGGAAAAATGGCCGGAGTCGACCTCAGGCCGACAGCGCCGCCACCAGCTTCTCGATGAATTCGGTGCCCGCGTCCATCTGCGACAGCTCGATGAACTCGTCGGGCCGGTGGGCCTGGTCGATGGAGCCGGGGCCACAGACCACGGTCGGAATGTCGGCCTGCTGGAACAGCCCGGCCTCGGTGACATAGGCGGCGGTCAGCGTGTCGTTCTGGCCGGTCAACGCCCGCACCAGCTCCTCGGCGGGCGAGTTCTCGCGCCGCAGCAGGGCCGGTGCGCGCGAGATCTGGGTGGTGACGATGGACGCACCACCGTACCTGGCGCGCATCTCGGCCTCGACCTCGCGCGAGAACGCCTCGAATCTCGCGATGATCTCGTCCTCGTCGGCCTGCGGCAGCGGCCGGTACTCCCACACCATCCGGCAATGGTTCGGGATGATGTTGACCGCGGTGCCGCCGCCGATCATGCCGATATTGAGCGAAGTGTAGGGCGGATCGAAGCGGCCCGTCTCGTCGCCGCGCGCTTTCATCTCGGCAAGGATGCCGCGCAGGAACTCGATCAGCCGGCTGGCGGCCATGACGGCGCTGACGCCGAACTCGGTATTGCTGGAATGCGACTCGCGCCCGGTGATCGCCGTCTCGAACGCGCGGATGCCCTTGTGGGCGGTGACGGCACGCATGGAGGTGGGCTCGCCAACGATGCAGGCGCGCGGAAGCGGCGCGCGGCCGGCGATTTTCTCGATCATGCCGGCGACGCCGCGGCAGCCGACTTCCTCGTCATAGGAAAACGCGAAATGGATCGGCCGCTTCAGGTCGGCCCTGGCGATGGCGGGCGCCATGGCGAGGCAGATGGCGATGAAGCCCTTCATGTCGCAGGTGCCGCGGCCGAACAGCTTGCCGTCGCGCTCGGTGAGGGTGAACGGATCGCTCGACCAGTCCTGCCCCTCGACAGGGACCACGTCCGTATGCCCGGACAGCACGATGCCGGGGACGCCGGCCGGGCCGCCCACGGTGGCGAACAGGTTCGCCTTGGCGCCGGTGTCGTCGCGGATGATCTCGCAATCGACGCCGATGGTCGACAGGTAGCCGGAGACGTAGTCTATCAGCGCCAGGTTCGAATTGCGGCTGACCGTGTCGAACGCGATCAGGTCGCGGAGGACGTTCACCGCCCGTTGCGCGTTGGGCCTCATGCTAGTGCGCTTTCAGGCGAAGCGTCTTCGCTTTGCCGCAAGAAAGCCGCGGCGAACGAATGAGCGAGTTCGATCTCATCGAATTCGCTCAGCCGTAGACGCGGCTGGCCGGGCTGCCGATCATGGCCATGAACTCGGCGCGGGTATGGATGTTCTCGCGGAACGCGCCGAGCAGGGTGCTGGTCACCATGGACACGCCGTGCTTGTGGACACCGCGCGTGGTCATGCAGTGGTGCACAGCCTCGATCACCACGGCGACGCCGTCCGGCTTCAGCGCGCTGTTGATGCATTCGGCGATCTGGGCGGTCAGCTTCTCCTGAACCTGCAGACGCTTGGCGAAGGCATCGACCACGCGGGCCAGCTTGGAAATGCCGACGACCCGGTTGGTCGGCAGATAGGCCACATGCGCCCTGCCGATGATCGGCGCCAGGTGATGCTCGCAATGGGATTCGAACGGAATGTCGCGCAGCACGACCATCTCGTCATAGCCCGCCACTTCCTCGAAGGTCCGCTCCAGGTACTGGTTCGGATCCTCGCGGTAGCCGGCGAAGAATTCCTCATACGCGCGGACGACGCGGGCCGGCGTGTCCAGCAGGCCCTCGCGCGCCGGATCGTCGCCCGCCCAGCGCAGCATGGTGCGCACAGCCTCCTCCGCTTCCTCGCGGGTCGGCATCCCCACCACTCTCTTGTCCACGATCTACTCCCCGGTTCAGGCCGGCCGATTCAGGCCGGAACGTCAGTTCAGGCTCGTGCGCTGGTACGGACTGTCCAGCGAGAAGGCGGGGATTTCGATCTCGAATCCCTCGCCGCCCTTGGTTTCCATCTGATAGCGGCCGACCATGATCCCCGACGGCGTCGACAGCGGCGTGCCGCTGGTATACTCGAAGCTTTCGCCCGGGCGCAGCACCGGCTGCTCGCCGACAACTCCGTCGCCGCGCACCTCCTGGACCTGGCCGTTCGCGTCGGTGATATGCCAGTAACGGCTGATCAGCTGAACGGTTTCGCGGCCGGCGTTCTCGATATTGACCTGGTACGCCCACACATAATGATTGTCCTCGGGGTCCGACTGGTCCTCGATGAAGTGGGGCGTTACGGTCACGCTGATCTGCCGGGTTACGGCGTTGTACATGGTATGGCCTTGTTCTGGATCGGCCCTGCTGGCGGTCCGAGCGGGCGGCAATTCGGGTACTCTAACCCCGGATTGCCTTTTGTCTACAGCCCTAAGCCGATATACGCGACATGGCCTGATCCAGATCTTCGATCAGGTCCAGAGGATCCTCCAGGCCGACCGACAAGCGCAGCGTGCCCTCGCCGATGCCCAGCTCCAGCCGGGCCTCCTCGGCGAGCGACCGGTGCGTCGTGCTCGACGGATGGGTCATCAGGCTCTTGGCGTCGCCCAGATTGTTCGAGATGTCGATGATCCGCAGCGCGTTGAGCAGCCGGAACGCGGCGTCACGGCCGCCCGGCACGTCGACGGTGATGACGCTGCCGCCGGCTTTCATCTGCCGCATGGCGAGCGCGTGCTGCGGATGGTCCTTGCGGCCGGGATAGAGCACGCGCGCCAGCTTGCCGCTGTCAGCGAGGAAATCGGCCACCTTCGCGGCGTTCTCGCACATCCGCGTCACGCGCAGGTCCAGCGTCTCGAGGCCCTTGAGCATGATCCAGGCGTTGAACGGGCTCATGGTCGGGCCGGTGTGGCGCAGATACTGGTTGAGGTGGTCCTCGAAGAATTTCTCGCCGCACAGGATCACCCCGCCCAGCGCCCGGCCCTGGCCGTCGATGTGCTTGGTGCCGGAATAGACCACGATGTCGGCGCCGTAGTCGGTCGGCCGCTGCAGCAGCGGCGTGGCGAACACATTGTCGACGATGACCGTGGCGCCCACCGCGTGCGCCGCCTTGCAGACATACGCCAGGTCGACGACGTCGAGGGTCGGGTTGGCGGGTGTCTCGACGAACACGGTTTTTGTGCCGGGCGTGATCGCGCGGGTCCAGGCGTCGTTGTCCGATCCGGTCACCAGCTCGGTGATGATGCCGAAGCGCGGCAGGATCTGGTCGAGGATATAGCGGCACGAGCCGAACAGCGCCTTGGCGCCCACCACCTTGTCGCCGGCGCGGAGCTGGCACATCAGCGCGGCGTTGACCGCGGCCATGCCGGTCGCCGTCGCCTTAGCCACGGGCAGGCCCTCGATCAGCGACATGCGCTCCTCGAACATGGCGACGGTCGGGTTGGAGAGACGCGAATAGGTGAATCCCTCGGCGGTGCCGGCAAAGCGGTCGGCGGCGTCCTCGGCCGCGTCGTAGCGGAAGCCCGAGGTCATGAAGATGGCTTCCGACGTCTCGCCGAAATTCGAGCGATTCGTGCCGCCGCGCACCAGGCGGGTCGCCAGCCGCCAGTCGGAGGGTTTCTTCTCGGTCATGGTCTTGCGTCCTTCTCGCTTCGCTCCATCGCGTCGGCGATGGCCGTGTTGTTCTCGCCGCCCCGGACACGCAGCGCGGCGACCACCTTACGGCGGTCGGCGAGCGTCCGGTTCTGCGACAGTTTCCATTTCGCGTCGATCCGCTCCAGCGGGATTTCCAGTCCGACGATACCGCGCTGCATGGCCGCGACCTTGTCCGCCTGCACCCGGCCCATGTCCCACGCTGGCTTGGGCGACAGGTGGCACTCCTCCTGGGCGACCAGCGCCCGCAGATGCGCCTCGAGCGCCGGCGCGGGCAGTTCGGTGGCCGTACCCGTGACGTGGACGGCCATGTAGTTCCAGGTCGGCACCTGTCCGCCGGTCTCGTACCAGTCCGGCGAGACATAGCAATGCGGGCCGGAGAAGACCGCCAGCACCGGCTTGCCCACCGCCAGGCGCGAGAGCGGGTTGGCGCGCGCCACATGGCAGCGCAGCAGGCCTTGCCGGCGATCCAGCACGAACGGGATGTGCGCCGCGTCCGCGCCCGCCACCAGCAGGCCGAATTCGTGTCGCTCGATCAGGTCGAGCGCGGCCTCGCGGTCGTCCTGCAGGAAATGGTCCGGTACGTACATCGCATCCGCCCAAAACAAAAAACCCCGACCAAAACGGGTCAGGGTTCGCGCCCGACCGTTTAGCTGTTTGTTTAACGTGGCCGCAAGCTGGTCGCCAAATCACCACGGCCCGAGTGTTAGGCGTTTTCCTCCGTCGGGTCAAGCAGCCGGCGAAGCTGGACAGCCAGCTCCTGGTTGCGGAACGGCTTGCGCAGCACCGGCGCGTCGACGCCCATCTGGCCCAGATGATCCATGGCGTTCTTGGGATAGCCCGACATGAACAGAACCTTCAGGCCGGGCCGCAATTGACGGGCCTGGACCGCCAGCTTGTCGCCATAGATGCCGCCCGGCAGCACCACGTCGGTGAGCAGCAGGTCCACGTCGGGCTGCTCCGGCAGGACCTTCAGCGCCTTCACCGCGTCGTCGACCGGCACCACGTCATAGCCCATGCTCCGCAGCCGTCGGACCAGCAGGTCGCGCACCGCCGCGTCGTCCTCGACCAGCATGATTCGCTCGCCCTTGCCGCTGTGCTGGGCGCCCGGTGTCCTCGCGTTGCTCGCGGTCCCGGTCGTGTCGCGGTAGCTCGGCAGGTAGAAAATGATCCGCGAGCCCTTGCCGGCCTCGCTCTCGGCCTTGATGGCGCCGCCCGACTGGCGCACGAAACCATAGGCCATGCTCAGCCCGAGGCCGCTG
>CAMBYA010000052.1 GCA_945872035.1 Rhizobium sp. Q54 | reverse complement strand
CTGGTCGACAAGGTCCGCGCGCAATATCCGGACATCGCGTTCGACATCGAGACCATCGGCGCGCCGCCCGCCCAACTCGGCAAGGTGCGCGGGATGCTGAAGGAACTCGCGATTCCCAACGACGTGTACGTCACGCCGGTGAAGCCCGGCGCGGCGCCGGCGATCAGACTCTATCCCAGGTAGCGTTCAGGAGACCGCGGCGTCGCGGTAACCCGGCTTGTCCCCCAGCGTGCGCGGCTCGTAGACGGCGCGGGCGATGGCGCGGGCCAGGCAATCGGCGGCCAGCGCGCCGACCTGCGCCAGCAGCAGCGGGTCGACGGTCCGCTGCAATGCGCCGGTCGACAGCGCGAAGACCGTGTCGCCGTCGAACGGCGTATGGGCCGGGCGCACGGCGCGGGCGATGCCGTCCTGCGCCATCATGGCGACGCGCTTCGCCTGCGACGGCGTGAGCGCCAGATTGGTCGCCACCACCGCGATGGTGGTGTTGGCCAGCGCGGGCCGGTAGTCGGGAAACCCGGACGGCAGCGGGTCCGGCGTCATGCCGGGCGCGCCCCGGCCGCCCAGCTCGCCCGCCATTTCCAGCGGCCAGCACCAGAACGCGCCGGTGCCGGGAATCACCACCTCGCCGAACGGATTCGCGCCGACCAGCGCGCCGACCTGGATGCCGTCGTCGGTGAAGACGGACGCGCTGCCCAGCCCGCCCTTGAGCGCGCCGGCCTTGGCGCCAAGCCCGGCGCCCACATTGCCGAGCTGGAAATCGCGCGACGCGGCCTCACAGGCGGCGCGGCCCAGCGCCGGATAGGGATTGGCCTCGCCCCAGCCCTTGTCGCCGCCATTGGCCAGGTCGAACAGGATCGCCGCCGGCACCACCGGCACCGGACGCGGGCCCAACGGCAGGCCGACGCCGCGCGCCGACAACCAGCCGGTCACGCCGTCGGCCGCCGCCAGCCCGAACACGGAGCCGCCGCTGAGCACCACCGCGTGGAACTTCTCGACCAGCGTGTCGGGCGCGAGCGCTTCCGTATCGCGGGTACCGGGTCCGCCGCCGCGCACGTCGACCGCCATCACGGCCGGCGCGTCCGGCAGCACCACGGTGGTGCCGGTGCGGATCCCGTGATCCTCGGCGTTGCCGACCAGCAGGCCGTCCAGATCGGTGATGAGATTGCGCGGTCCAGGCCTTATCATGCCGCCACCGTACCGCCTGCCCCCGAGGCACTCAAAGGACTATCAACCGAAGGATGACCATGACCGCCCGCTTCGTGCTGCCACGCCTTCCGCTGATCGGCGTCCTGCTGCTGCTGCCGTTCGCTGCCTTCGCCGAGGCGCCCAGGCCGATCGCCGAACCCTCGGAGGCGATCGTCGTGAAGCCGCCGGTCCTGGCGAAGACCCAGATGGTGGCCTCGGCCAATCCATACGCTACGGACGCCGGCCTCGACATCCTGCGGCGCGGCGGCAGCGCGGTCGACGCGGCGGTCACCGTGCAGCTGGTGCTGACCCTGGTCGAGCCGCAATCTTCGGGCATCGGCGGCGGCGCGTTCCTGCTGTACTGGGACGACCAGGCGAAGCAGCTGCTGGCCTATGACGGCCGCGAGACCGCGCCGTCGGCCGTCGACCAGACGCTCTTCCTCGATGCCGAGGGCAAGCCGCGCCCCAAGGGCGAGGCGATCCCCGGCGGCCAGTCGGCCGGCGTGCCCGGGGTGATCCGCATGCTGGCCATGGCTCACAAGACGCACGGCAAGCTGCCCTGGGCCGAGCTGTTCAAGCCGGCCATCAAGCTGGCGCGGGACGGGTTCGTGGTGTCGCCGCGCTTCACCTACCTGGTCAGCACCGACAAGCACCTGAAGAAATTTCCCGCGTCGGCAGCCTATTTCTTCGACGCCAAGGGCGAGCCGGTGCAGCCGGGCACGCTGCTGAAGAACCCGGCTCTGGCCGACACGCTGGCGGCCGTCGCCGCCGATCCCGAGGCATTCTACACCGGCCCGATCGCCGCCGACATCGCCGCCGCGGTGCAGAACGCGCCGGTCAATCCGGGCAAGCTGACCGAGGCGGACATCGCCGCCTATGTGCCCAAGCGGCGCGAGCCGGTCTGCCTGCCCTACCGGGTGTGGAAGATCTGCGGCATGGGCCCGCCGTCGTCGGGCGGCATCGCCGTGGGCCAGACGCTGGGCATCCTGGAGGGCCTCGACATCGGCGCCACGAAGCCGGCAAGCGCCGAGGCGGTCAACCTGTTCGCCGAGGCGGCGCGGCTGGCCTATGCGGACCGGGCGACCTGGCTGGGCGACACCGATTTCGTCGAGGTGCCGGTGGCCGGGCTGATCGATCCGGGCTACATCGCCAGCCGCCGCGCGCTGATCACGCCCGGCGCGGTGATGCCCGACGCGCCCGCCGGCATGCCGCCCGGCGCGACCCAGGCCTACCGCACCGTCGAGCCGTCGGAGGTTCCGGCGACCACGCACTACTCCATCGTCGACCGCTGGGGCGGCACGGTCGCCATGACGGCGAGCATCGAGGATGCGTTCGGCGACCGGATGATGGTGCGCGGCTTCCTGCTGAACAACGAGCTGACCGACTTCAGCTTCGCGCCCGAAGACAACGGCAGGCCTGTCGCCAACCGGGTGCAGGGCGGCAAGCGGCCGCTGAGCTCCATGTCGCCCACCATCGTGTTCGACACGCAGGGCCGCCCGGTCGCGACCGTCGGCTCGCCCGGCGGACCGCTGATCATCGGGTTCGTCGCCAAGACGCTGGTCGGCGTGCTGGACTGGAAGCTAAACATCCAGGACGCCATCGCCCTGCCCAACCTGGTCTATTTCGGCGGCAAGCTGATCATGGAGCGGGACAGCATCCTGTGGCGGCAGAAGGACGCGCTGGTGTCCATGGGCTACACATTGCAGGAAGGGTCGCTGGCGAGCGGCCTGCACGGCATCCTCATCCACTACGACGACAAGGGCGGCCGGACGCTGGAAGGCGGCGCCGATCCGCGCCGCGAGGGCACAGCGGCGGGTGACTGAACGGGCTAAAGCGCCTTCAGAATCTCGTCGGCGAGCGCCCTGATCTCGGCGGCGGCGACGCTGGACGGCTGGGATTCGGTGACGCCCTGGCCGTCGAGCAGGCTGGCGGCGAACGCCATGCGGTTGCCCAGGCTGGCATCGGCCAGCGGCAGCTTGTCCTGGTGCAGCCGGGCGCGCATCTCGTCGGCCATCTTGCCGCGCGGCGGCACCCGGTTGAGCACCAGCAGGACCTTGGCCTTCTCTCGCTCGGCCATCTGCAGCGTGGCGCGCATCGCCCAGATATCCATGGGGCTGAGTTGCACCGGCACCAAGACCAGATCGGCCTCGCGGATGGCGAGGCGCGCGGCGGTCTCGGCGTGGGGCGGGCTGTCGATCAGGATCAGGTCGGCCGATCCCCTGGCGCGGGAAATCTCGCTGGACGACTTCCAGCCCTCGAAGCTGGAGAACGCCAGCGACTCCTGCTTGCCGTGCAGCTGCTCGCGCATCTCGAACCAGGCGGTAAGACTTTTCTGCGGATCGACATCGAACAACGCCACCTTCTTGCCCATGCCGGCGAGCGCCACGCCGAGATGGGCGGCCAGCGTGGTCTTGCCGGCGCCACCCTTCTGCTGGGCAACGGCGATGGTTTTGGCGGCCATGGATGTTCCTTGTCGACGGTGTTACGCCAGCGACTCTAGTCAAATCTATGCTGCGTTGCAACATAAGCGCGGCGCCGGCCGCTCCGCCTCAACCGGCGGCCGAGCGCAGCTGCGCCTCCCGGCCCAAGGGCAGGTGCAGCCGGAAAATGGTGCCGCTGGCATCGGACTTGACCAGGCGGATCTCGCCGCCATGGGCGTGGGCGATCTCCTGGACGTTGACCAGGCCAAGCCCGGCGCCATGGGCATGGGTCGTGGCCTTGAACGGCTTGAACAGGTTCTCGCGGGCGTGGTCGGGCATGCCCGGCCCGGTATCGGCGATCTCGATGACCGATTGGTCGCCCATGTCGTCGCAGCGGACGGCGATCTCGCCGAAGCCGTCGCCGATCGCCTCCATCGCATTGCGCAGCAGGTTCTGCAGCGCCCGGAACAGGTGCTCCGGGTCGGCCTCGATCTCCATGTGCGGGCTGACATGGTTGAGGAACATGGGGTTGGACTCCTCGGTAAGGCCGACCGACCGGCCCACCTCGTCCGCCAGCGGCCGCAGGGCGAAACGGACCAATCGCGGGCGCAACTCCTGCGGCCGGCCGAACTTCAGCGTGTCCGAGCAGATCTCGATGGCCCGGTCGATGGATCGTATCAGCGTCACCGAGATGCTGCGGACCGCCGGGTCGTTGTTCTGGGTCAACCGGTTGGATACCAGCCGGGCAGTCGACAGGATGTTGCGCAGGTCATGGTTCACCTTGGCCACGGCCTCGCCCAGGCTGGCCAGGCCGTGCTTCTGCGCCAGCGCGTGGCGGATTTGCTCCTCCATGGCGCGCAGGCTGCGCTGGAGGGTGCCGATCTCGTCGCGGCGGGTCGATTGCGGGATCACGCGCAGCACATCCTCCGGCGCCGCGCTGAACTCCGCCACATGCGAGGCCAGGCCCTGCAGCGGCCGGATGAGCACCCGCAGCAGGGTGAAGTACACCAACGCCGCGACGCAAAGGGACAGCAGCAGCGAGGCCAGCACCAGGTTCCGCGCATGGTCCAGGAGCGCCGCCCGCAGCGGCGCCTCGTCGACCACGATGGAGACATGGCCGGGTCCTTTCCTCGCCGCGCCCGTGACGCGGATCATGCCCTTGCTGCCTTTGAACAGGATGTCGAGGCTGTCCCGGAGCAGCGCCGCCCGGGACGAGCCGCCCAGGTCGTAATGAGCGCCAAGCGGGCCTTCGTGTCGGGGGCCGAGCTCGAGCAGCCGCCCATCGGCGCGCCGGAAGCTGACGCTCTCGACCATGGCTGCGGCGAGCGCCTCGTCGCGCACGGCCGGATCCACGCTGGCGCTGTCGGGAGTCGCGGCCACCAGGCTGGCGATCTGCGCGCCCCCCAGGCGTTCGGTCAGCCAGTCGCGTCGAAAGGCTGCGACGGATGATACGACGATCACCGCGTCCACCAGCGCCACGAACACAATGGTCAGCACCAACAGCCGTGCCGACAAGCTACCGAGCATGCGGACTCCCGGGTCGCACCCGTTAAATCCCTCATATGATAACAGAATTCCGGGCATTCGGAGTAATTACAGCGCCGTATCGACATTTCGTTGCCAAACCGTGACGCACGCCGGCATGTACGGCCCGGCCGCGCCCCGTGGCGCCGGCTGGGGCAAGTTTCGGCGCCATGATCCGGCGGGCGCGGGGCAATTGACTTGACCGGGAGCAACCCTTATACAGCGGCCCCTTGTAGAGCGACCTTCGAATCCGGCAGCGGACGAACACGGAGTTGACATGAAACGCACTTACCAACCCTCGAAGCTGGTCCGCGCCCGGCGGCATGGCTTCCGCGCCCGCATGGCCACCGTTGGCGGCCGCCTGGTCCTGAAGGCGCGCCGCGCCCGGGGACGCAAGCGCCTCAGCGCCTGATCGGCCGTTCCGGCGATATTTCAGGCCGGCGGCCTCGCCGGCCCTTCCCAATGGCTGACACCGATACGGATATCGTCCCGCTCGACCGCTTGAAGCGGCGGGGCGATTTCCTGCGCGTGGCGCGCGGCGCCAAATGGGCCACGCCCGGACTGATCCTGCAGGCCGCTCCGCGGCCAACCGCCAAGGACGAAACCGACTCTCCCGCCGCGCGCGTCGGCTTTACCGTCAGCCGCAAGGTTGGCGGCTCGGTGGAACGCAACCGCGCTCGCCGCCGCCTGCGCGAGGCCGCAAGGCTGGTCATGCCCGCCGGGGCGCGCCCGGCTATTGATTATGTGCTGATTGGCAGGCATACAACGCTCTCCCGTCCGTGGGCCCAGTTGGTCCACGACCTCGAAACCGCCCTGAGCCGCATCCGGATCGACGAGACCGCACGATGAGAACGGCCTTAAGCTCCCTGTTGGCCCTGCCGGTGAAGTTCTACCGTTACTTCATCTCGCCCCTGCTGCCGCCGAGTTGCCGCTATGCGCCGACCTGCTCGGAATACGCGCTCGAGGCGCTGAAGCTGCACGGACCGCTGCGCGGTTCCTGGCTCACGCTCCGCCGCCTGGGCCGCTGCCATCCCTGGGGCGGTCACCGCTACGACCCCGTTCCCGCCGCCCGTCATGCCCATTCGCACGCGGGGGTCGATTGTCCCCACCATAACCCGCCAACCGGGAGCCAGCCGAGCTGATGCAGTCCGAAGACACCAGGAACCTCGTGCTGGCCGTCGTCATCGTCCTGGCGATGATGATCGGTTATGAACTGCTGATCGCGCCGCGCGTCGCGCCTCGGCCGGATACGCGTACCGAGCAGAGCGTGACCACCGGCGCCGACTCGAAAACCGCGCCCGCCGTCGAAAGCCCCGACATGGGCGCCGCGCCGCCGGCCGCCCCCGAGGACCGGGCTGCGGTGCTGAGCCGGGGTGGACGCGTGGCCATCAAGTCGCCGCGCCTGAACGGCTCGCTTCGGCTGGAAGGCGGGCGGCTGGACGACCTGACCCTGGTCGGTTACCGCCAGACGCTCGATAAGGGTTCGCCCGACGTGGTGCTGCTGTCGCCGTCAAGCACGGCGGCGCCCTATTATGCCGATTTCGGCTGGCAGAATGTGAAGGGCGGCAGCGTGCCGGTGCCCGGCGCGACCACCGTCTGGCAGGCCGACGGCGAGGTTCTGTCGCCCGGCAAGCCGGTGACGCTGACCTGGGACAACGGCCAGGGCCTGGTGTTCAGCCGCACCTACACCGTCGACGACAACTACATGATTTCCGTTTCCGACAAGGTCGAGAACGGCACGGGTGCGCCGGTGTCGCTGCAGCCCTATGGCGCGGTCAACCGGGTCGGCATCCCGGAGACCGTAAAGTCGGCGATCGTTCACGAAGGTTTCGTGGGCGTGTTCAGCGAGAAGCTCGAGCACGAAGGCTACGAGAACCACAAGGATGATACCCTGGACGGCTCCATCAAGCCGGACCGGCAGGCGCTCATGACCGCGAGCACCGGCGGCTGGCTGGGCATCACCGACAAATACTGGCTGGTCGCGTTCGTTCCCGACCAGAAGCGGCCGTTCAATGGCTGGTTCGAATATCGCAACGCCGGCGGCCGCGACGTCTTCCGTTCGGTGTATACCGGTTCCCAGGCCGTGGTTCCGGCTGGCGGCGCGACCTCGACCACGGGCCACCTGTTCGCCGGCGCCAAGGAAACCAAGCTGATCGATGCCTACGAAAAGGAATTCGGCATCGTCATGTTCGACCGGGCCATCGACTGGGGCTGGTTCTATTTCCTCGCCCGGCCGGTGTTCTGGCTGCTCGAGATCCTGAAGGGCTGGGTCGGCAATTTCGGCCTCGCGATCCTGGCGATCACCGTGATCATCAAGCTGGCGTTCTTCCAGCTCGCCAACAAATCCTACATCGCCATGGGCAAGATGCGAAAGCTGGCGCCCAAGATGGCCGCCATCCGCGAGCGCTTCAAGGAGGACCCCGTGAAGCAGCGCGAGGAGGTGATGAAGCTGTACCAGACCGAGAAGGTCAACCCGGTCGCCGGCTGCCTGCCGATCCTGGTGCAGATTCCCGTGTTCATCGCCCTCTACCAGGTGCTGATGGTGTCAATCGAGATGCGCCACGCGCCGTTCTACGGCTGGGTGCACGACCTGTCGGGCCACGATCCGCTGCTGATCACCAACCTGTTCGGCCTGATCCCGTGGCAGCCGCCGGCGTTCCTCGCCATTGGCCTGTGGACCGCGATCATGGGCGTGACCATGTATGTTCAGCAGATGCTGAATCCGCCGCCGCCGGACCCGATCCAGGCCAAGGTGTTCCAGTTCCTGCCGCTGATCTTCATCTTCCTGTTCGCCAGTTTCCCGGTGGGCCTGGTGATCTACTGGACGTGGAACAACCTGCTGACCATCGCCCAGCAATGGCTGATCATGAAGCGGCACGGCGCGTTCGACGAGAGCACGTGAGCGAGGAACCCGACAGCGATCTGGCAGGTGGGGACGACGACGCCCTTGAGCGCGGCCGCCTTTTCTTCGCCAGCGAGTGTCGGTTCATGCTGGGCGTGGCCGGGCTGGCGCAGCTTCCCGATCCCGGCCCCATCGAGATCGCCTTCGCCGGCCGCTCGAACGTGGGCAAGTCCAGCCTGCTTAACGCCCTGACCGGCCGCAAGGACCTGGCCCGCACATCCAACACGCCGGGCCGCACCCAGCAGCTCAACTACTTCTCCATCGGCACGCCGAAGCTGGGCTCGCTCTACCTGGTCGACCTGCCCGGGTACGGCTATGCCAAGGTGCCCAAGCCGCAGGTCGACGCCTGGATCCGGCTGCTGAAATCCTACCTGCGCGGCCGGCCGACCCTGCGCCGCGCCATGCTGCTGATCGACGCCCGCCACGGCATCATGGGCCCGGACCGCGAGATCATGTCCATGCTCGACGAGGCGGCGGTGTCCTACCAGGTGGTGCTGACCAAGATCGACAAGGTGAAGCCCGGCGGCCGCGACGCTCTGGTCGCCCGCACCGAGACCGAGACCCGCAGGCACGTGGCCGCGTTCCCCGAACTGGTGGTGACCAGCAGCGAAACCGGCGAGGGCATCCCCGAGCTGCGCGCGGTGCTGGCCGGGCTGGCTGAATAGCTCGGGCCCGCATCACTCGCCGGCAGACTGGCACCCGTCACATCCATCCGCTATAAACCGCGCCGGAATCGGGAGAAAGAACCCATGGCCGAGATGCCCGCCGGATACAGCGAACTGCTGACCGCCACCACCCTGTCGGAAGCGCTGCCGTTCATGCGCAAATACGCCGGGGCGACCATCGTGATCAAATATGGCGGCCACGCCATGGGCGACCGGACCCTGGCCGACGAGTTCGCCCGCGACATCGTGCTGATGAAGCAGGTCGGCATCAATCCCGTGGTGGTGCACGGCGGCGGCCCGCAGATCAAGCAGATGATGGACCGCCTGCGCATCCAGAGCGAGTTCGTCAACGGCCTGCGGGTCACCGACGAGGCCACCATGGAAGTGGTCGAGATGGTCCTCTCCGGCCGCATCAACAAGGAGATCGTCGCGGCGATCAACCGGGCCGGCGGCCGCGCCGTGGGCCTGTCGGGCCGCGACTGCGACATGGTGCGCGGCCGCAAGGTGAAGATGAAGGCGCGCGACCCGGACAGCAACATCGAGCGCGAACTCGACATGGGCTATGTCGGCGAGCCGGAGTCGGTCAATCCGCACGTGCTCGACGTGCTGGCGCGCTCGGACCTGATCCCGGTGATCGCGCCGATCGGCTATGGCGACGAGGGCGAGACCTACAACATCAACGCCGACACTTTCGCCGGCGCCGTCGCCGCCGCCGTGGGCGCGCGCCGCCTGCTGATGCTGACCGACGTGAAGGGCGTGCTGGGCAAGTCCGGCGAGCTGATGACCAACCTGTCGCCCGAGGATGTGGAGTCGCTGATCCGGGACGGCACGGTCTCCGGCGGCATGATCCCCAAGGTCGAGACCTGCATGAACGCGGTGAAGGGCGGCGTCGACGCCGCCGTCATCCTCGACGGACGGGTGTCGCACGCGGTGCTGCTCGAGCTGTTCACCTCGGGCGGCGCGGGCACGCTGATCGGGAAGAGTTAGGCGAGTCGCTGACCAAAGCCGATGTTTACACGGCAGACAGCTTTCCCTATTCTCCGCCGCGATCGAGGCACCCGTAGCTCAGCTGGATAGAGTGCTGCCCTCCGAAGGCAGAGGTCACAGGTTCGAATCCTGTCGGGTGCGCCAATCCATCCCTTCCACCGTCGTCCTGGGACAACCGCTTCAGAGCGTGGCTCATGGGCTCACCTCCGATGAAGCAGGCCGAAACGGCGCAAGCCACGTCTCGAACGCAGGACGCGTCGCCGGATCGGCCGGCACCTGCAGGAACTGCCCCGGATAGCGTGGATGGGCGCCCGCCCAATTCACGAGGTGTGCGCCAAACTCCCTGTCGTCGGGGCGAGGAATCCTGTTCCGGTCGAATGCCACCGGAAGGAACTCGATGCCCTGCAGCTGCCCCTGTTCGCCGAGTTGTACGCCCGCGATGGCCGTGACGGCGGCCAGACCGCCGATCGACAGCCCGCCGACGCCGACGAAGTTGCCCAGCGAATAGAAGATCGGCCTGCCCCTGTAGCACTCGATGGACCGCAGCACGTGCGGCCCGTGGCCCACCACCATGTCGGCACCGCTGTCGATGGCGGCGCGGGCGAAGGCGACCGCGTTGCCGCGGTTTTCGCCCCGGAGCCGCTCATCGGCGTCGGGATGAAGCAGGGCGTCAGCGCCCTTGGCCCCCGAGTGAAAGCTCACCACCACCACCTGCGCTCGCTCGCGGGCGCTTCTGACGAGCCGGCGCGCGTTGTCCAGGTCCTGGACCGTGTCCTGGCCGGGATCGAAGCCGAAGCCCAGCACGGCCACCTTCAGGCCCTTGACGTCGAGCATGGCGGCCTGCCCCTTCACGCCGGCGGCCAGCACGCCGGCCTCCCGCAGCGCCTGCAGCGTGTCGGCATAGCCGGTGGGTCCGAAATCGTTGCTGTGGTTGTTGGCCAGGTTCAGCACCCTGAACCCCGCACCGCGCAGCAGCGCGGCGTAGCGCGGCGGCGAACGGAAAGCGTAGGACCCCGCTGCCTTGGTGGCGACCGCATGGTCGGTCAGCGTGCCTTCCAGGTTGCCGATGCTGGCATCGGCGCC
>CAMBYA010000051.1 GCA_945872035.1 Rhizobium sp. Q54 | reverse complement strand
AGGTCCTCGTTGAAGTGCTG
This sequence comes from Rhizobium sp. Q54, assembly GCA_945872035.1. GTDB lineage: Bacteria > Pseudomonadota > Alphaproteobacteria > SMXS01 > SMXS01 > RI-34. The sequence goes on along the minus strand of CAMBYA010000051.1, from coordinate 10,757 downwards.
GCTGGCCACATAGCTGTTCTTCACGACAAGACCGGTCCAGCTGGTGCTTGCCAATATCGCCAGGGCGACGTTCACGCCGATGACGACGCCGAAGAACCCCAGCATCACCGCCAGCATGCGGCGACCGGTGAAAGGCTTTGGGACGGTGGCGTTTATGGATCGCTCCCTCGTGTCACGGACGCGCGAACATGGCGTCGTATATGGCGGACTCGCCGCCGCCGCGCTCCTCGACGACGAAGCGCAGCGGGGTCTCGGTCTCGGCGAGCGCCCGCGGTGAGGCGCTGACATACACCTTCAGCACGTGCACAACGTCCCTCGGAACCGCCACCAGCAGACGCGGGGCGCCTGCGGCGGCGGAGCCCGCGGTGGTCATCAGCGCGCCGTCGATGCCTTCGGTGCGCACGGTGAAGTCGCGCGGGACCGGTTTCATGTTGAGAATCTTGATGGTGTAGCCGTTACGGATGGTGCCGTCGGCGAGCCGAACCGCGAGCGGGTTGCGGTCATGCAGCACATTGACGTCGAGCCGGTCCCGGGTCAGCAGAGCGAACAGCATGCCCAGCCCGACGAGCGACCACAGGGTGACATAGATGATCGTCCGCGGCCGGATGAACGAGCGGAGCGAAGTGTGCACCGGCGCTTTACGTGTACTGGCGTTGTAGTCCTTCAGGGTCGCATAGGAGATCAGGCCGCGGGGCTTGCCGACCTTGTCCATCACGCCATTGCAGGCGTCGATGCACAGGGCGCAGGTGATGCACTCCAGCTGCTGGCCGTCGCGGATGTCGATGCCCATCGGGCAGACGACGACGCACTGGTTGCAGTCGACGCAGTCGCCGCCGGCCTGGCCGGTTTCCTGCTGCACCTTCTGGTGGCGGGCGCGGGGCTCGCCGCGCCAGTCGTTGTAGGTCACGACCAGCGAATCCTCGTCCAGCATCGCCGCCTGAATGCGCGGCCACGGGCACATATAGGTGCAGACCTGCTCGCGCATCAGCCCGCCGAACATATAGGTCGTGGCGGTGAGGACCGCGATGGTGATCCAGGCGATCGGCGGCGCGTCGAAATGGGCGAGCCGGGCCGCGAGCGTCGGCGCGTCGGCGAAGTAGAAGATCCACGCGCCGCCGGTCGCCACACCGGTGAGAACCCAGAGCGTATGCTTGGAGACGCGCTTGCGCAGCTTGTCGAAGGTCCAGGGCGCGCTGTCGAGCTTGATGCGCGCCGCCCGGTCGCCTTCGATCCAGCGTTCGATCACCAGGAACAGGTCGACCCAGACGGTCTGTGGACACGCATAGCCGCACCAGGCACGGCCGACGGTCGAGGTGAGCAGGAACAGGCCTATACCGGCCATGATCAGCAGGCCGGCGATATAGTAGAATTCCTGTGGCCAGATCTCGATGAAGAAGAAGTAGAAGCGGCGGGCCGGCATGTCGATCAGCACGGCCTGGTCCGGCGCGCCTGCGCCACGGTCCCATCGAATCCACGGCGTCAGGTAGTAGATCGCGAGGGTGACGGCCATGATCTGCCATTTCAGCGACCGAAAGAAGCCGTGGACGCGCTTGGGGTAGATCTTGACGCGCGCCTTGTATAGCGACCGGGTCTCCCGCTTGTTCACGGGTGTGACGCTGGCGCGCTCCACCTCGGGCGGCGGCAGGATATCCGGTCTCTGTAACATGGTGGCGCGTCTCCGTCAGGGTGTCGCTGCCGGCGTTTCCGCGCCCGTCGCGGCGGGTGCCGGCTTCGACGACTCGCCGCCGCCCAGCGAATGGATGTAGACGGTCAACTGCTTGATCGTTGCATCGTCCAGCTTGCCGCCCCAGGCGGGCATCACGCCGCGGCGCGCGCTGGTGATGGTTTCGACGATGGTCGCCCGGTCGCCGCCGTACAGCCAGATCGCGTCGCGCAGCGATGGCGCGCCCTGGGCGCGGTCGCCGCCGCCGGTGGCGCCATGGCAGACCGTACACTGCTCTGCGAAAACCTTCGCGCCACGCCCGGCTGCACCCGCGTCATGCTTCAACCCGGACAGGGACAGGACATATTCCGCCGTATCGGAGATCTGTGTCTTGTCCAGGATCCCGTCGCGTCCAAAGGCGGGCATCTGCGAATTGCGGGTCTGCGGGTCCGCCTCGTAACGGACGCCGTGCCGCAGCGTCTGGCGGATGTCTTCCAGCGTGCCGCCCCAGAGCCAGTCATCGTCATTGAGGTTGGGATAGCCCTTTGCGCCGGCCGCGCCCGAGCCATGGCACTGCACGCAGTTCACGACATACGCGGACCTGCCGCCGGCCACGGCAAATTCGAACAGGGCGGGATCGTCATGGATGCGGTCCAGCGACTGGGTGCGAATCTGCTGGGTGTACTGGTCCTGTGCCCGGTGCGCTAGGTCAACCGACTGGGCCAGATTGGCGCGGCTCGAATATCCCAGTATGCCTTTGGTCGCCCCGTTGAGGAGTGGCCACGCGGGATACAGCACAGTGTAGCCCAGCGCCCAGACGATCGTGGCGTAGAACGTCCAGATCCACCAGCGCGGCAGGGGATTGTTGAGTTCCTTGATGCCGTCCCACTCGTGCCCGGTGGTCTCGACGCCGCTGATCTCATCGTGTTGGGGTTCGGACACGGCTCACTCCTCGTCGAACGGGATGCGCGCCGCTCGGTCGTAGCCGGATTTGGCGCCCGGCCGGAACAGGAAGGCGACCGCGGCCAGGAACACGACCAGCAGGTAGACGAGGCCCCAGCTATCGGCGAAATGGCGAAATTGGTGATAGTCCATGGTCTCCCTCCTATCGCCGGTTGGCTTCGTCGTTGTAGGCATTGAAATCGACCAGCGTGCCCAGCATCTGCAGGTACGCAACCACGGCGTCCATTTCGCTGAGCTGGCCCGGATCTCCATCGAAATCGCGGATCACCGCACCCGGATAGCGCGCCAGCAGCGCGTCGGCATTCTTGTCGTCGGGGTTGGCCTGCGCCTTCATGTCGGCCAATGCGCTGGCCACCATGGCGTCGGTGTAGGGTACGCCGACCCGGATGTTGGCGCGCAGGTGATCGGCGATATCGTCACTGCGAACGGGCGTTTGTGCCAGGAAAGGATAGCCCGGCATCACCGACTCGGGCACCACGGACCGCGGCGCCGTCAGGTGCTGCACATGCCATTCATCGGAGTACTTGCCGCCGACGCGGGCCAGGTCCGGACCGGTGCGCTTGGAGCCCCACTGGAACGGATGATCGTACATGCTTTCGGCCGCCAGGCTGTAGTGGCCGTAACGCTCGACCTCGTCGCGGAACGGCCGGATCATCTGGCTGTGGCAGGTGTAGCAGCCTTCGCGGATATAGATGCCGCGTCCCGCCAGTTCGAGCGGTGTATAGGGGCGCACGCCCTCGACCTTCTCGATGGTGTTCTGGAGGTAGAACAGCGGGGCGATCTCGACGATGCCGCCGATGGACACCGCGATGAAGCTCAGCACGAGCAGCAGCGTGGCGTTCTTCTCGATGATGGCATGGCTGAACTTCATGTCACGCTCCCTGGACGGCCGGGGCGGCGAAGCCCATGGGAACCTCGCGCCGCTGATGCCCCATGATCGTGCGGGCGATGTTGTAGGCCATGACCAGGGCGCCCAGCAGGTAGAGCCCGCCGCCGCACGCCCGGATCAGGTAGAACGGGTGCATGGCGGCGACGGTCTCGGCGAAGCTGTATTGCAGGAAGCCGAGGCTGTCGTAGGCGCGCCACATCAGGCCCTGCATGATGCCGCTGACCCACATGGAGGCGGCGTAGAGGACGATGCCGATGGTCGCCAGCCAGAAGTGCCAGTTGACCAGGCGGGCGCTGTACAGGCCCTGGCGGTCCCACAGTTTCGGCGCCAGGAAATAGACCGCGCCGAAGCTGATCATGCCGACCCATCCGAGCGCGCCCGAATGCACGTGGCCGATGGTCCAGTCGGTGTAGTGGCTGAGCGAGTTGACCGACTTGATCGACATCATCGGCCCCTCGAAGGTGCTCATGCCGTAGAAGGCGATGGCCATGACCATCATGCGCAGCACCGGATCGGTACGCAGCTTGTCCCACGCGCCCGACAGGGTCATCAGGCCGTTGATCATGCCGCCCCAGCTGGGCATCCACAGCATGATGGAGAACACCATGCCCAGCGTCTGCGCCCAGTCGGGCAGCGCGGTGTAGTGCAGGTGATGCGGCCCCGCCCAGATGTAGAGGAAGATCAGCGCCCAGAAATGGATGATCGACAGCCGGTAGGAGTAGATCGGGCGGCCGGCCTGCTTGGGTACGAAGTAGTACATCATCCCCAGGAAGCCCGCCGTCAGGAAGAAGCCGACCGCGTTGTGGCCGTACCACCACTGGGTCAGCGCGTCCTGGACACCCGAGAACAGCGAATAGCTCTTGGCGCCCAGCAGCGAGACCGGCATGGACAGGTTGTTGACCACATGCAGCATCGCGATGGTGACGATGAACGACAGGTAGAACCAGTTGGCGACATAGATGTGCGGTTCCTTGCGCCGGAACAGCGTGCCCAGGAATACCGCCAGGTACGCCACCCAGACGACCGTCAGCCAAAGGTCGACATACCATTCGGGCTCGGCGTATTCCTTGCTCTGGGTGATGCCCAGCAGATAGCCGGTGGCCGCCAGCACGATGAACAGCTGATAGCCCCAGAACACGAACCAGGCGGTGTTGCCCAGCGCCAGCCGGGCGCCGGTGGTCCGCTGCACCACATAGAAGCTGGTGGCGATCAGCGCGTTGCCGCCGAAGGCGAAGACCACCGCCGAGGTGTGCAACGGCCGCAGTCGGCCAAAATTGGTGTACGCCGTATCCAGGTTCAATGCCGGGAACGTCAGCTGCAGAGCGATCACCACGCCCACCAGGAAGCCGGCAAGACCCCAGAACATCGTTGCGATCACGCCAGCCTGGACCACGCCGTCCAGGTATTTTCCCTTGACCGGCTTCGGCTTGCCTTCGGGATCGAAGGTGTTGAGGCCGGCGACGATCGCCACCAAGGCCGCGAGCACGACGATCCAGGCATGGATCGCAAAGTTGGGATCGTGGGTGAGCGAGGCGACGATCACCGCGAACGTCGCCGCCAGACCCATGATCACGTAGAAAAATGCGGCACCCATGCCCGGTCGTCCTTGGCTAGAAGGTGATGACGGCGTCGGCGTAGAGGCGCCAACTGGTGATGTCCTTGCGGCTGGTGACCGGCACTTCGTATGCCGCGCCGAGCAGAAGATTCGGGGCCACGCGGAAACGGGCGCCTGCCGCGACGGTGGCGACGGTGCCGGCATTCGTCGCGCCGAAGTTCACGAGGTCGAAGCCCTCGAACGGAACCGGCATGCGCGAGCCGTTGTCGATCACCGAGAAAACGTTGAACTCGACCACCGGATAGAACCAGTCGGTCACCGCGTAGTTGGCGGCCAGCGACGCGACCAGCAGCGAGCTGTCCGCACTGCCGTCGATGGCCATGTTGGCATTCACGCTGGCTTGCAGCTGCAGGCGGTCGAACTGCTGCAGCGCCGTGACGAACACGTTGATAAAGCCGTCGCCATGGCCCTGCAGGCTGATGCCGCCGGTCTTCAGGCTGCCGATCGGCGCCTCGTAGCGCAGGCCGAGCGTGACCACGGTGCCGGTCTGCTCGTTGAGGATAAGGGCATATTTCAGTCCGGCGGCGATGTTGGCGAAGCCGTTATCGTCCGGCAGCACGCCGGCGAAGTGGATATCGGCGTAACCGTCCTTGGTGGCGATGATCGCCAGCCGGTCGGTGACCGCCAGGCGCGCCTGGACGGCGCCCACATCGACGTTGCCGCCGCCGGTCAGGAACGCGTCGGGAATCTGGTGATGAATGTAGATCGGCCGGATTTCCGTCTTGATCAGCGGGCTCTCGTTGAAAAGCGGATTGCTGACCGACGGGACGTAGCGGAGCGGTTCCGCATGCGCGCCGGTGGCGGCGAGGCACAGGACCGCCAGGACGATGCCCGCCATGCCGGTCTTGCCATTTGTGGTCGTGTTCATGTCTTGCTCCGAATTTTGCCCAACACTTCCCTCGCGCCGTTGAGCAATGGTCCCGGACGGGCCACGGAGCCTTGATCGGGATCAACTCGGGAACGACGACAGGGGCAAGTGGTGCTTCAAAGGCGCAACAACACGGACCGGGCTGGATGCGCGATACACTTTAAATAATTGAAATATATACATAAAAATCGTGGCGCCGCGGAGTGTGGCTTAAGTGGCACGCAACTTGTTGCATGGCAGCAGTGCATGTTGCAGCGTCCTGCGTGCCAGGATTGCGGCTGTCGCCGGCTTCCGTTTTCATTCGCGCCGAAAAATCATATGATGCTCGGGTTTTGGACAGCGGGAGACGGGGTATGGCCGCGCCGAAGAACGAGAAATTCGAGATCATGGGCATCAACCACCTGGCGCTGGTCTGCAAGGACATGAAGCGCACGGTGGAGTTCTATTCGGGCGTGCTCGGCATGCCGCTGATCAAGACGCTCGACCTGCCCTACGGGTCGGGCCAGCACTTCTTCTTCGATATCGGCAACGGCGACGCGCTGGCGTTTTTCTGGTTTCCCGACGCGCCGGACAGCGCCCCGGGCATCACCCATCCTGCGCATTTGATCGGCCGTGGTCCCATCACCTCGGCGCACGCGTCGATGAATCACCTGGCGTTCAACGTGCCGGCCGAGAAGATCGACGAGTACCAGAAGAAGCTTGAGGCGGCGGGCGTCCAGGTCACGCCGGTGGTCAACCACGACGAGTCGGAGACCCAGGCCAGCATGGAGCTGACGCCGACCACCTTCGTGCGCTCGATCTATTTCCTCGACCCGGACGGCATGATGCTGGAGTTCGCGTCCTGGACGCGGGCCATGGGTGCGCCGGGCGACGTCCGCCACGAACCGGCGACCGACGCCGACCGTGCCCGGTACCTGGCGATGAAGCCGAAGCTGAAGGAACCGGCCGAGTAAGGTCCGGCCTCCGTTCCGCACCGCCTGGATCGTCCGCGCCGATCCGCTCTATCCTCGCATCCGTCGCCGCAAACGGGAGAACGACCATGCCCAGACTTCGCCAGGTGCCGCGCGCCGAAGCCGCGCCGGAGGTGCTGAAATATTACGACGCCCTGTTCCCCGGCCGCGATCCGGTCGCCGAGCCCGGCACCGCCACCGGCACGCCGGGCGACTGGTGGACCGTTTTCGCGTTGCGGCCGGCTATCTTCAGCCATGCCACGGCGCATTTCGGGATGTTCGGCATGTTCGCCGAGACGTCCGTCAGCAAGCTGGACCCGGCGATCCGCGAGATCGGCATCCTGCGCGCCGGGTTCGCGACCGGTAGCCAGTTCGTGTTCTCGCAGCACTGCAAGGCCGGCCGGAAGCACGGGTTGTCCGAGGAAAAGATCGCCGCCATTCCGCACTGGGCGGTTGCCGATGTCTGGACGCCGCTGGAGCGGGCCGTCCTCGCCTATACCGACTGTCTGATCTTCGACCGGGGCCGGACGCCGGACGGCGTGTTCGAGTCGCTCAAGGCGCTGATGAGCGACGAGGACATCCTGGAACTCACCTACCATGTGTGCGGCTATAACCTTCATGCCACCATGTGCCGGGCGCTGCGCCTGGAGTATGACGACGTGCCCGAGCGAATCGAGGAAGTGCCCATGCCCGATGGACCGGGCGTACAGAATTGGGCGGGCCGCGCATGGTCGAAGCCGGCTTGAAGGCGGTCCTGCAATACCGCGCCAGCGCCGGCTTCCGCGCCCAGCTCGATGCGGCGCGGCCGGACTGGCTGGCGCTCGCCATCGTCGACGAGGACGACCGCCCGGCGTTCGCGCGCGAGATGCGGGACGCCGACGTCCTGCTGCATGTGCTCGAGCCGGTGACCGCCGCGGTCATTGGCGCGGCGCCGCGGCTGCGGCTGATCCAGAAGATCGGGGTTGGCGTCAACACCATCGACCTCGACGCCGCGCGCGCCCATGGCGCCGCGGTCTGCAACATGCCGGGAAGCAATAGCCAGGCGGTCGCCGAGGCCACCCTGATGCTGATGCTGGCCGCGCTCCGGCGGGCGGTGGCGCTGGACCGGCAGACCCGCGCCGGCCTGGGCTGGCGCATGGACTCCGAGGTCTTCGACCGGGTGGGCGAACTGGGTGAGCGCACGGTCGGCCTGGTGGGCTACGGCGCCATCCCGAAGCTGCTCGCGCCCGTCCTACGGGCGCTTGGCGCCGATGTCATCCACACCTCGCGCACGCCGGGCGCGGAAGGCTGGCATCCGCTGGGCGATCTTCTCGCCCGGGCCGACGTGATCTCGCTGCACGTGCCGCTGACGCCCGAAACCGCGCGGCTTGTGAACGCCGACAGCATCGCGTCGATGAAGCCGGGCGCTGTCCTGGTCAACACCGCGCGCGGCGGCCTGGTCGATGAGGCCGCGCTGATTGCCGCGCTTTGCTCCGGACACCTGCGCGCCGCCGGTCTCGACGTTTTCGCCGACGAACCGGCGCCGGCATCCAACCCGCTGTTCTCGCTGGACAATGTGATCGTCGCGCCGCACGTGGCGTGGCTCACGCCCGAGACGCTCGGCCGGAGCATCCACATTGCCATGGAGAACTGCCGCCTGCTGCGCGACGGCGAAGCGCTGCTCAACAGGGTCGGTTGATCAGGGTGCCATGTTGAGCGGGCCGTAGTCTGGCAGGCCGTCGTCCTGCTCCTCGGTCTGCGGTGTCTCCGGCAGCTTGATGCGTTTGCCCTCGCGCCATTCCGCGGGCGTGACGTACTCGCCGCTCCAGACCCCCTGGCGAGCGACCTGGGCCGCCTCCTCGTTGGGCGCGTAGTCGCCGCTGGCCGAGCGGTCGGCGAACGCCCAGCCGCTTGAGACCATCCACGCCCCCAGGTCCTCGCCGTTGAGGTCGCACGTCGCCAGAATGTTCCCGCTCACGTTTCGAATCGTCTGGCAGCGGACAGGCTGGCCACCGATCAGCGTCGCCAGGGACCGCACCGACTCGTCGCCACAGGGCCAAGGGCGGTTCCCATTGAGGCAAATCTGATCGACCTCGAGTGCATCGATGCCGAACAGCTTTACAGCCTGGCCTTGCATTTCAAGCGTTTCTCCGTCCATGACATTGACGGTGCCCGTCTGGTCCGCCCAGGCGGTGCCGAGGCACCACGCCATGCCCAGCGCGGCGGCGGTCGCCCGCAGAATCGGCTTCATGCCCATGCGAACACCCAAAAATCGTTGTGAAGTCCGTGTGATGGGCCAAGCAATAAATCAACGGCGGGGCTTTGGCGATGCCGAAGACGTCCCCGGTGGCGGCCAGATGGTTGATGCGCGGCGCGCCGGGGGCTGTCTCCGGAATACCGTTTCGCCGTGGAGCGGCTGGTCCCGGAAAATATTGTGACTCCGTAACCATCATTGCATATGGTAGTGCCTGATTTGAGGGGGGCCGTGTCCGAGCGCGGCCGGTCGCGAAAAATGCAGCGATATTCTCCTCTTAGGCATCGGTGACGCGGGGTTGACACGAAAAATTCCATTGCTGCTCACGACACGCGATGATTTGGCTTGAAACGCTGTTAAGCCGCTGGGGGTTTCGGAGGGGGTGACTATGACGAGTGCCAACAAGTTGATGACGGCCGCCGCGTGTTCGGTGGTCACCGTCGTCTTGGGCGCATCTGCCGCGTTCGGAAACGGGTTCCTCGAGAACCGGCCGTGGCAGTTCGATACCGCCAATGAGAAGATTGCCAAGGCCTCGATCGCCGATCTTCGCGAGAAGAAGAAGGGCGGCTACTACGATGGCTTCGACACGAACATCAACAATACCTACACCACGAACATCGCCGGCGATCAGATCAACTGCAATCTGACCGCATCGGCAATCGGCAATACCGGGTCGAATGGCGTCAACAGCAATGCCTCGTCGCCGGTGATTGACATGCCTGGCAATATCGGCGCCAACGCGACCGGTAACGTCAGCGATACGGCCACCAACGGGTTTACCAAAGCCAACGGTGACGGCAACTCCGCCACCAGCGGTGGTGCCGGAGCGGGCAACTCCGGGACGGCTGGCCAGCTCAGCAACACCTCGCAGGGCAACACCAACAGCCCGCAAACCGCCGGGGTGGACAATTCGAGCGTTTCCGGCAGCGTGGACGGCATGAATTCGTCCGGGGGGACGTCGGACGTCGCGCTGAATTCGGAAATGTCCAATATGGATAGCCCGCAAACGGCCTCGGTGGATAACAGCGAAGCGTGCGGATTCAGTGAATCGGCCGCTGCGCCGCTGAACTAGGCGGTTAGTCCAAGGGCCGGCCAGCGCCGGTCGAGGGACAAGGGCAAGAGGGGGAATATCGTGATTACCGCCTTCAATTTGTGCAGGAAAATCGTCACCGCCGCAGCGATCGTTTCGCTGACGGGGTGCATGGCGTCGGTCGATCACTACAAACGAAATTCCGATGAGGCGCCGACCATCCAGGGGCCGCCCGTCACCGACAACACCACCCCGCTGGAAGGTACGTTCCAGTGCATGGCGCAGAAAATTCGCGAGAGCGGCCGCAACAGGGTTCGCGTCGCCGTCGGCACCGTGAAGGATTACACCGGCAAGTTCAGCGAATCCGAAGGCGGCAACCCGATCACCCAGGGCGGCTCGCTCATGGTGATGTCGGCGCTCGGCAAGCTGGGCGACGCGGTGAGGCTCCAGGAGCGCTTCGACACGCAGGTTACCGAACTGGAATTGCGCTACCTCGACCGGCGTTACCTGGGCGACGGCTCGGTGCATGAGGTCCGCGGCAAGACC